>NZ_CVTO01000137.1:0-2209 GCF_900004715.1 Pseudomonas sp. 24 E 13 | reverse complement strand
GTACTCGGTCTGATCCAACATCCTGGTCGGCCCTGAGGCCGCCATCGGGGGCAAGCCCCCTCCCACATTTAGATCTGTGAATACATTCAAAGTGTGGGAGGGGCGGTGCGACGATTCGACTTGCCCCCGATAGCGGTCTGAAGCAGTCACAGCTTGGCAATCGACACCTCAGTCGATTTCACAAAGGCAATCACCTCGCTGCCAATCACCAGCTCCAGCTCTTTCACCGAGCGCGTGGTGATTACAGACGTGACAATGCCCGAGGCCGTCTGCACGTCGATCTCCGACAACACGTCGCCCACCACGATTTCCTTGATGGTGCCTTTGAATTGGTTACGCACGTTGATGGCTTTAATAGTCATGATGGTTTTCCTGTACAGGTTATTGAGCCCAACGCAATTGCGTCGGCAGCGGTGAAACAGGTTCGGGTTCCGGCGGTGAGCCGGGCAGCGACAGCACGCGGTTGAGTACTTCGGCCTCCAGCGCGGCCAGGCGATGTGAGCCACGGGCGCGTGGGCGTGGCAGGTCGATGCTCAGGTCGAGGCCGATTTCGCCGTCTTCGATCAGGATCACCCGGTCGGCAATCGCCACGGCTTCGCTGACGTCATGGGTGACCAGCAGCACGGTAAAGCCGTGTTTTTGCCAGAGGTTTTCGATCAGTTGCTGCATCTCGATCCGGGTCAGGGCATCCAGCGCCCCCAGCGGTTCGTCGAGCAGCAACAGGCGCGGCTGGTGAATCAAGGCGCGCGCCAGGGCGACGCGCTGCTTCTGGCCACCGGACAAGGCGGCCGGCCACTCATCGGCACGCTCGGCCAGGCCCACCGCCTCCAACGCCTGCAACGCCCTGGGGCGCCAGTTGCCCTTGAGGCCCAGGCCGACGTTGTCGATGATCTTTTTCCACGGCAGCAGGCGCGCTTCCTGGAACATCAGCCGCGTGTCTTCGATCGCCTCGTGCAGCGGCGCGGAGCCCGCCAGCAGTTCGCCGCCACTGGCGTTGTCCAGGCCCGCCAGCAGGCGCAGCAAGGTACTCTTGCCGCAACCGCTGCGGCCGACCACGGCCACGAACTGGCCGGCAGGAATATGCAGGTCGATGTCCTTGAGCACTTCGCGAGCGCCAAAGGACTTGCGCAACTTGCGCACCGCCAGGGGGATACCCTTGAGCAGGCGCGGGGGTTGTTGAGCCGTCATGCCGCACCTCCCTTGTTCACTTGATACGCCGGGTGCCAGCGCAGCCATACCCGTTCCAGGCCACGCGCCGCCAGGTCGGCCAGCTTGCCGAGGATCGCGTACATCACGATCGCCAGCACCACCACGTCGGTTTGCAGGAATTCGCGGGCATTCATCGCCAGGTAACCGATGCCGGAACTGGCCGAGATGGTTTCCGCCACGATCAACGTCAACCACATGAAGCCCAGGGCAAAGCGCACGCCCACCAGGATCGACGGCAACGCGCCCGGCAGGATCACTTGCCAGAACAGGCTGAAGCCGGACAAACCGTAGCTGCGCGACATTTCCACCAGCGCCGGGTCGACGTTGCGGATGCCGTGGTAGGTGTTCAGGTAGATCGGAAACAACGTGCCCAGCGCTACCAGGAAAATCTTCGCGGTCTCGTCAATCCCGAACCACAGGATCACCAATGGAATCAGCGCCAGGTGCGGCACGTTGCGGATCATCTGCACCGAGCTGTCGAGCAACCGTTCGCCCCACTTCGACAGGCCGGTGATAAAGCCCAGGGCCAGGCCGATGCTGCCACCGATCACAAAGCCCAGGCCCGCGCGCCAGCCGCTGATAGCCAGGTGCGTCCAGATTTCGCCGCTGCGGACCAGGTTGACGCCAGCCTCGATGACCGCACTGGGCGCCGGCAGAATACGCGTGGACAACCACCCTGCCGTCACCGACAACTGCCACACCGCCAGCAATAGAATCGGCAGCACCCAGGGCGCCACGCGATGGCTGAGTTTCTCAAGGTTCATGGCGCCCCTCAGCTCTGTGATGCAGCTTTGGGAAGGATGTCGTTGGCCACCATCTCGCCGAACGGGCTGACATAGCCGGCGCCTTTCGGCAGTTCGGGACGTTCGATATCCAGGTGCGGGAACAGCAACTCGGCGACCCGATACGACTCTTCCAGGTGCGGATAACCGGAGAAGATAAAGGTGTCGATGCCCAGGTCCGCGTATTCCTTGACCCGTGCCGCAACCGTTGGGCCATC
>NZ_CVTO01000140.1:57802-76423 GCF_900004715.1 Pseudomonas sp. 24 E 13 | reverse complement strand
TCTGGCTGGTCTGGTGAGTCGGTGCCGAGCCCATGCTCTTGCCGCCACCGAAGCGTTTGGCGTTGGCGTCGAGGCTCATCGTCAAGCCGATGCACAACGCCATGGCGATGCTAAGAAAACGTTTCATAAAGGGAATTCCCATTTGTGGATTGCACGCGCGCCATGTTGCACAGGTGTAGTGACAGTGGCTAGCGACATAATGTTTCGGGCTTTTGCGTAGGACTGATTCGGAATGGTCTGTAGGAGTTATTACAGATATTGGCCCGCCCTTATTAAAAACAAGGGTGGGCCAAAAACCTTCATGTACAGATCGTTCCCACGCTCCGCGTGGTAACGCGTCCCGTGACACTCTGCGTCACTGCTTTGAGAGCGGACGCAGAGCGTCCCGGGCGGCATTCCCACGCAGAGCGTGGGAACGATCAGACTTCAGACAGCCTCAAGTTTGGCGTAGCCCATCATCAGCCACTTGCTGCCCTCGGCGAAGTTCACCTGCACGCGTGCCTGGGCGCCGGCGCCTTCGAAGTTGAGGATCACGCCTTCGCCGAAGATCGCGTGCCTGACCTGCTGGCCCAGGCTGAACGGTGTTTCCGGAATCTCGGAACCGGCAAACATGCTGCTGGAGTTCTGCTGCTGGCCGCCGCCGAACGGGCGGCTGACGCTGTTGGACAGGCGCACTTCCTGGATCAGCCCCTTCGGCACTTCACGTACGAAGCGCGACACCTTGTTGTAGGTCTCGCTGCCGTACAGGCGTCGGGTTTCGGCGTAGGTCATCACCAGGTTCTGCATGGCCCGGGTAATGCCCACGTAAGCCAGGCGACGTTCTTCTTCAAGACGGCCCGGCTCTTCCAGGCTCATCTTGTGCGGGAACAGGCCTTCTTCCATGCCCACCAGGAACACATACGGGAATTCCAGGCCCTTGGCACTGTGCAGGGTCATCAGCTGGATGCTGTCTTCATGTTCGTCAGCCTGGGCGTCCCCGGCCTCCAGCGAAGCATGGCCGAGGAAGGCGGCGAGCGGTGTAAGGTCTTCTTCGTTCTCGGCATTTTCGAACGCACGGGCGGCGCTGACCAGTTCCTCAAGGTTTTCTACCCGGGCCTGGCCTTTTTCGCCTTTTTCAGCCTCGTGGTAGGCGATCAGCCCGGATTGTTCGATCACGGTCTGGGTCATCAGATGCAGGGGCATTTCCGCGCATTTGGCCGCAAGGTTCTCGATCAGCTCGACAAACACACCCAAGGCACCGGCTGCGCGGCCCGTCAGGCCTTTATTGGCGATGAGCAGGCGCATGGCCTCCCACATCGACACATCGGCATGGCGGGCGTGTTCGCGAATGGCCTCGACGGTTTTTTCGCCGATGCCACGGGCCGGGATATTGATCACCCGCTCCAGCGCCGCGTCGTTGCCCCGACCTTCCAGCAAGCGCAGGTAGGCCATGGCGTTCTTGATTTCCGCACGCTCGAAGAAGCGCTGGCCACCGTAGATGCGATACGGGATGCGCTCGCGCAGCAAGGCTTCTTCCAATACCCGCGATTGGGCGTTGGAGCGGTAAAGAATGGCGATATCGCTGCGCGAAAGGCCGGTTTTCAATGCACCTTCGATGGTTTCCACCACGTAGCGCGCTTCATCGTGTTCGTTGAAGGCGGCGTACAGGTTGATCGCTTCGCCTTCGCCGCCGTCGGTCCACAGCTCTTTGCCCAGGCGCCCGGTGTTGTTGGCGATCAAGGCGTTGGCGGCCTTGAGAATCCCGGCGGTGGAGCGGTAGTTCTGCTCAAGGCGGATGGTCACCGCGTCCGGGAAGTCCTCGGAGTACTGATAGATGTTCTCGATTTTCGCGCCGCGCCAGCCGTAGATCGACTGGTCGTCGTCACCCACCACCATCAGGCTGTCGCCACCCTTGGCCAGCAGGCGCAACCAGGCGTACTGCACGGCGTTGGTGTCCTGGAACTCGTCCACCAGAACGTGCCGGAAACGCTTCTGGTAATGGGCCAGCAAGCCGGGGTTGTCGCGCCACAGGTCCAGGGCACGCAACAGCAGTTCGGAGAAGTCGATCACGCCGGCGCGTGCGCAGGCCGCCTCGTAAGCTTCATAGATGCTGCGCATGGTGGCCAGGAACAAATCGCCGCTGGCCTGGATATGCTGCGGACGCAGGCCTTCGTCTTTCTGGCCGTTGATAAACCACTGGGCCTGGCGCGCCGGCCAGCGTTGCTCGTCGAGGCCCAGCTCGCGGATCACGCGCTTGACCAGACGTTGCTGATCGTCGCTGTCGAGGATCTGGAATGTCTGGGCCAGCCCCGCTTCCTGCCAATGCGCCCGCAACAGGCGGTGTGCCAGGCCGTGGAAGGTGCCCACCCACATGCCGGCCGGGCTGATGCCCATCAGTTGCTCGATGCGATGGCGCATCTCGGCGGCAGCCTTGTTGGTGAACGTCACCGACAGGATGGAATGGGGCGACGCGTTCTCGACCTGGATCAACCAGGCGATACGGTGCACCAGCACTCGGGTTTTACCGGAGCCAGCACCGGCCAGGACCAACTGACGGCCAACGGGGGCCGCTACGGCCTGGCGTTGGGCATCGTTGAGGGAGTTCAGCAAAAGGGAGAGATCATCGCGCATCGGCGCATTCTAGGGTGCCGGGGGAAGACGGGCAAACCCCAATGCCAGGCGCCCGACGGAAAACCGCCTGCGGGCCAACATTCTGCGGAGCGCGGATGACCGGTCGGTCATGCGCCACAGCCCGCGTGGCGTCTCGTTCAAGCTGTCTGGAACAACGCTTTGCGCCCAACAGCCGGGCGCTTTTTATGATCTGGAGCAGTTTGGTCCGAGCGTTTGCTTGTGTATGCTCCGTCGACGTTTCGGGCTCACCATTATAAGAACACTGCCTATGACCTTTGACACTGACCTGTTCGGCCCTTCGGCGGCGCCTGCGCAGGTTATCCGCAAACATTACGCCACCCAGATGGCGGTGGAGCGGACACGCCTGTTGTATCAGGGCTCGTTGGTGCCAACCCTGCTGATGCTGGTCAATGGTTTGGTCTGCGCCTGGCTGTTGTGGAACCCCGCGCAATACCTGCTCGACAGCGCCTGGCTGGTCTGGTTGCTGGCGCTGGTGGCGATGCGGGTCATCCAGGTGGCGGCCTTTGAGTCGGCCATGCCCAGCCGCCAGGCCCAACCGGTCTGGCGCCGGATGTTCATGCTCGGCTCGGCGGTCAGCGGCCTGACCCTGTCGATCGCCGCCATCGCCCTGGTGCCCACCGACAGCTTCATGCAACAGGCCTGGGTGTTCGGCCTGATCGGCGCGGCAATGCTGTCGGCCAGCGTGGCGTATGCCGTGAGCCTCTGGGCCTTTTTGTCCTTCGCCTTGCCGTGCCTGGTGCCGATCATCGCGTACCTGTTCTGCAACGGCACCTCGCAGCAACAGGGCTGGGGCGTGCTCGGTGTGATCCTGCTGGCGTCGTTGAGCGTGGTGGCGTGGCAGGTCAACCGCCTGATCCAGCGCGGGCTGTTGCGACGTTTCCAGAACCAGGCCTTGATCGAGCATTTGCAGCAGGCCCGGCGCCGCAGCGAGCAGTTGAACCAGGCGCTGATGCGCGAAGTCGAGCAGCGTCGCCAGGTCGAACAGGACTTGCGTGACGCCCAGGCCGGCCTGCAAGACCGTATGGCCCTGCGCGGCCAGGAACTGGACGCCGCCAGCCTCGCCCTGAACAAAAGCGAGGCGCGCCTGGCCATGGCGCTGCAAGCCAGTGAGCTGGGCCTGTGGGACTGGAATCTGCAAACCGATGAGGTGCACCACACCCACCTCAAGGAGCTGTTCGGCCTGGAACCCGAGTACGTCACCGCGATGCTCAGTCATCTCAAGCCGCGCCTGCACCCCGACGACCTGCCGCTGCTCAAGCACGCGCTGGTGGAGCACCTCAAGGGCCGCAGCGAGGATTATCAGGTCGAATACCGGATACGCCATGGCGACGGGCACTGGGTGTGGATCGAGGACCGTGGGCGTGCGGTAGAGCGTTCGCCTGGTGGGCGAGTGATCCGCATGCTCGGCACGCGGCGCGACATCAGTGCCGGCAAGGCCCTGGAAGAACAGCAACGGCTTGCTTCGACGGTGTTCGAGGCCGCCAGCGAAGGCATCGTGATTCTCGACCCCAACTACGTGCTGATCGCGGTCAACCAGGCGTTCAGCCGCGTCACCGGTTTTGACATCGACGACATGCTCGGGCGCAATGTCGTGGAGTTACCCTGCAGTCGCGATGCCCGGCGGCACTTCCCGGTGATTCGCCAGGCACTGCTCAGCCACGGCACCTGGCAGGGCGAACTGGTGGAGACGCGCAAGAACGGCGAGCTGTACCCGCAGTGGCTGCACCTGAGCGTGGTGCGCGATGCTCGCGGCAATGTCAGTCATATCGTCGGCTTTTTCGCCGATCTGTCCGCGCGGCGCGAATCCGAGGAGCGCATGCGCTACCTCACTCATTACGATGAGCTGACGGGCCTGGCCAATCGTTCGCTGTTTCGCGAGCGGCTGCGCGAAGCGCATCAGCGCGTGCGTCAGGGTGGGCGCAGCCTGGCCCTGCTGCACATCAACCTCGACCGTTTCAAGCTGCTCAATGACAGCCTGGGCCATGAAGTGGCCGACCAGCTATTGCAGAAGATGGCACGGCGGCTGATCAACGCACTGCCGGAAGCCGACACCATTGCCCGCCTGTCCGGTGACGAATTCGCGGTGCTGTTCGATGCCTATGGCAACTTGTCGAGCCTGGCGCGCGTGGCGACCCGGCTCTTGGCAAAGCTGCGCGTGCCGGTGACAGTGGAGGGCCATGAGCTGGTGGTCAGCGCCTCCATGGGCGTCAGCCTGCTGCCGGATAATGCGCGGGAAATTTCTGCGCTGGTCAGCCAATCGAATATGGCGATGCAGCACGCCAAGCACCTGGGGGGGAATAATTTCCAGTTCTACACCGACAGCCTGCAAGCCAGCACCCTGGAGCGCCTGCAGCTGGAAAACCATCTGCGCAAGGCCATCGACGAAGGCCAGCTCACGGTGTTCTACCAACCCAAACTGTGCCTGGCCACCGGCAAGCTCAATGCGGTGGAGGCCCTGGTGCGCTGGGAACACCCGCAATGGGGCCTGGTGCCGCCGGGGGACTTTATCGGGCTGGCCGAAGAAACCGGCCTGATCGTGCCGTTGGGCGAGGCGGTGTTGCGCAAGGCCTGCTGGCAGGCCTGTGAGTGGCAGCGTCAGGGGCTGGCGCCGATTCGCGTGTCGGTGAACCTGTCGGTGCATCAGTTGCGCCAGGGCAAGCTGGTCAGCCTGGTGCGCCAGGTGCTGGAAGAGACCGGGCTGGACCCGCAATACCTCGAGTTGGAACTGACCGAAAGTCAGCTGCTCGACAGTGTCGAGCACATCATCACGACCTTCCGGCAGTTGCGCGAGCTGGGTGTGAAGTTGGCCATCGACGATTTCGGTACCGGCTATTCATCCCTCAGCTACCTCAAGCGTATTCCGGTGGACTACGTGAAGATCGACCAGACCTTTATCCGCGGGCTTGGCCAGGGGCGTGAGGACGCCGCCATCACCCGGGCGATCATTGCCATGGCCCACGGGTTGGCGCTCAAAGTGGTGGCCGAAGGCGTGGAAGATCAGCAGCAACTGGATTTCCTGCGAAGCGAGGGGTGCGACGAGGTGCAGGGCTATCTGATCAGCCGACCGATGCACCCCGAGGGGCTGGTAGATTTGTTACGGCAAAATCCGGAATTTCCTTAATGACTCGGGGGCAGCCCCTGTGGCTACAAAGCCTCTACCCTTAATTTCAGTGGGGGGCAGGGCGATTTAGTGCTGCATCAGGCGGGCAAAACGGCAATTCTTGTAGTATAACTACAAGCTTGCTACATCCCTGGCGTCTGCCAATAACAAGAGTCCTGCCCTTTGAACCTGTTGCAACATATCGCCCAGTCGCGCCACCTGTTACGCAAATCGGAACTCAAGGTTGCCGATCATGTGCTGCTTGACCCTGCGGCTGTGATGCACAGTTCCATGGCTGATCTGGCCCACAGCGTGGGCATCAGCGAGCCGACCATCGTGCGCTTCTGCCGCGCCATCGGTTGCTCCGGGTTTCAGGATTTGAAACTCAAGTTGGCGCAAAGCCTGGCTGCCGGGGCGAGCTTCGGCCAGTTTGCGATCCATGAAGACGACTCCGTCGCCGACTACAGCCTGAAAATCTTCGACACCACGTTGCATACGCTGATGGAAGTGCGCGAGAAGCTCGACCCGGTGGAGCTGCAAAAGGCCGTGACCGCGATGTCCCAGGCCCAGCGCGTGGAGTTCTACGGCTTTGGTGCTTCCGGTGCGGTGGCGGCCGACGCCCAGCATAAGTTTTTCCGCCTGCTGCTCACGGCGGCGGCCTACAGCGACCCGCACATGCAGGCGATGTCGGCGGTGACCTTGAAGCCCACCGACGTGGCCATCTGTATTTCCCAGTCCGGTCGCTCCAAAGACCTGCTCATCACCGCCAACCTGGTGCGTGAAAGCGGCGCGTCGCTGATCACCCTGTGCCCGAGCCAGACGCCATTGGCGGAGCTGTCTACGGTGAACTTGGCGATCGACGTGCATGAAGACACCGAGATCTACACGCCGCTGACCTCGCGCATTGCTCATCTGGTGGTGATCGACGTTTTGGCGATGGGGGTTGCCATGGCCCGCGGACCGAGCCTGGTCAACCACCTCAAGAGCGTGAAGCGCAGTTTGCGCAGCCTGCGACTGTCGCCCAAGTCGGTCAAAGCCCTCGACGACTGAACTGTACACAGATCCAAAATGTAGGAGCGAGCTTGCTCGCGAAAAACGTCAACGATAACGCGTGCTTTCTGAATGAACGCGGTGCCTGTGAATTTTTCGCGAGCAAGCTCGCTCCTACAGAGGGCACTAGGGCAAGCCCCCTTTTTGTGTGTCCAGAATCTTCATCGCACTGTCATCGCCCCGTCATCCCTCGCACCCATCCTGTACTCCCCGCACTCGCATTGGGAGACTCCAAAATGGCCCGGACCTACGAAGACAGCAACAGCACCGTCAAGACCCGTCGTCAGCAGGAAGACCAGCGCCGCATGGCGTTCCGTCGCGCAATCGAAGACCGCTGTGACCAGCGCCAGCTGCTGCAGAGCATCAGTGACTACCCGGAACTGCATTGGCAGGCGCCCTTGGCTGCCCAGCGAAGCGCTCAGCCAGGGCGCTGATCTGTACCCGTTCGCTGCGGATAAAGCCCAGGAACGCATGGGCCACCGGTGACAGCCGCTTGGCTTTGGCTTGCACCAGGCACCAACTGCGGTACAGCGGCAGTTCTTCCACCGCCAGCTCCTTGAGCCCGCCGGTGGCCAGTTCCAGGTTCAAGGCGTGGCGCGTCAGCAGGGCCACGCCTAAACCGGCGACCACGCACTCACGCTGCGCCTCGGCCGAGGCCACTTCCACGGTCTGGGTGAAGTGCACGCGTTTTTCCTTGAAGTACTCTTCGCACGCCAGGCGTGTGCCGGAACCCGGTTCGCGGATGAGCAGGGTGTAGGGTTCCAGGTCCTGCAGGCGTAGCGGCCCTTTCAGGCTCAACGGATGATCCGGCAGCGCCACGGCGACGATCGGGTTATTCAGGAACGGCAGGAATTCCAGGCCCATGTCCTGGGGCACCATGGACATGATCACCAGGTCGTCGCGGTTGTCCGAGAGCCGGCGGATCACCTGGGCGCGATTGACCACAGTCAGGTGCAATTGCACCTCCGGGTGCTGGCGCTTGAAGGCGGCGAACAGGTGCGGCACGAAGTATTTGGCGCTGGACTCCACCGCCAGCTTCAATTGGCCCTGCAGTGAGCCCTGCATGTCCGAGAGCTGCATATCGAGGTTTTCCAGGCGGCCGAAAATATCCCGGCTGGCCCGTTGCAGGGCTTCGGCGGCCTCGGTCATGTAGAGCTTTTTGCCGACATAGTCGAACAGCGGCTGGCCGATCAGCTCTTCGAGCTGGCGAATTTGCAGGCTGACGGCCGGTTGAGTCAGGGACATTTCCTCGGCTGCACGGCTGTAGGAGCGCAAATCACACACTTCATTGAAAATCTGCAACTGACGCAATGTCATACGCATCAATGACTTACGCATTAGATAGTTCCCCGCTCAGCAATCATCCCGCCAACTATAAGTCTTTACTTATACACAACCCAATAATTATTGATTTTTGTTAATCCATCCGTGCGCTTAGTGTGTGTCTCGCGACTGTCATGAAACATTTGGTCACGCGCTGACCTTGCTACTAAGGTCAAAGACGCAGCAATCGGCTCAAGGGAATTTCCAAGTGATAAAAAAGATCCTGATCGCCAACCGTGGTGAAATTGCCGTACGAATCGTGCGTGCCTGCGCCGAGATGGGCATTCGCTCGGTCGCGGTTTATTCGGACGCCGACCGCCACGCGTTGCACGTCAAGCGTGCCGACGAAGCCCACAGCATCGGGGCCGAGCCCCTGGCCGGTTACCTGAACCCGCGCAAGCTGGTGAACCTGGCCGTGGAAACCGGCTGCGATGCACTGCACCCCGGCTACGGTTTCCTGTCGGAAAACGCCGAGCTGGCGGACATATGTGCCGAACGCGGGATCAAATTCATCGGCCCGTCCGCCGAAGTCATCCGCCGCATGGGCGACAAGACCGAAGCGCGGCGCAGCATGATCAAGGCCGGTGTGCCGGTCACGCCGGGCACCGAAGGCAACGTCGCCGACATCCATGAAGCCCTCACCGAAGGCGACCGTATCGGTTACCCGGTGATGCTCAAGGCCACCTCCGGTGGTGGCGGTCGTGGTATTCGCCGTTGCAACAGCCGCGAAGAACTCGAACAAGCCTTCCCCCGGGTGATTTCCGAAGCCACCAAGGCGTTCGGTTCGGCGGAAGTGTTTCTGGAAAAGTGCATCGTCAATCCCAAGCACATCGAGGCGCAGATCCTCGGTGACAGCTTTGGCAACGTGGTGCACCTGTTCGAGCGTGATTGCTCGATCCAGCGCCGCAACCAGAAGCTCATTGAAATCGCCCCCAGCCCGCAGCTGACCCCGGAACAGCGCGCCTACATCGGCGACCTGTCGGTACGCGCGGCCAAGGCTGTGGGCTACGAGAACGCCGGCACCGTGGAGTTCCTGCTCGCCGAGGGCGAGGTGTACTTCATGGAGATGAACACCCGGGTGCAGGTGGAACACACCATCACCGAGGAAATCACCGGGATCGACATCGTCCGCGAGCAGATTCGTATCGCCTCGGGCCTGCCGCTGTCGGTGAAACAGGAAGATATCCAGCACCGAGGTTTTGCGTTGCAGTTCCGCATCAACGCCGAAGACCCGAAGAACAACTTCCTGCCCAGCTTCGGCAAGATCACCCGTTACTACGCCCCCGGCGGCCCCGGTGTGCGTACCGACACGGCGATCTACACCGGCTACACCATCCCGCCGTTCTACGACTCCATGTGCCTGAAACTGGTGGTGTGGGCGTTGACCTGGGAAGAAGCCATGGACCGCGGCCTGCGCGCCCTGGACGACATGCGCCTGCAAGGCGTGAAGACCACCGCCGCCTATTACCAGGAAATCCTGCGCAACCCGGAATTCCGCAGCGGCCAGTTCAATACCAGCTTCGTGGAAAGCCACCCTGAGCTGACCAACTACTCGATCAAGCGCAAACCCGAAGAGCTGGCCCTGGCCATCGCCGCCGCCATCGCCGCCCACGCAGGCCTGTGAGGAATATAACAATGAGCAAAAAGATCTTCGTAACCGACACCATCCTGCGCGACGCTCACCAATCGTTGCTGGCGACCCGCATGCGCACCGATGACATGCTGCCGATCTGCGACAAGCTCGACAAAGTCGGCTACTGGTCTCTGGAAGTCTGGGGCGGTGCCACCTTTGACGCTTGCGTACGGTTCCTCAAAGAAGACCCGTGGGAGCGCCTGCGCCAACTGCGCGCCGCGTTGCCCAACACGCGCCTGCAAATGCTGCTGCGCGGCCAGAACCTGCTGGGCTACCGCCACTACAGCGACGATGTGGTCAAAGCCTTTGTCGCCAAGGCCGCGGTCAACGGGATCGATGTGTTCCGTATCTTCGATGCGATGAACGACGTACGAAACCTGCGCGTGGCCATTGAAGCGGTCAAGGCCGCCGGCAAGCACGCCCAGGGCACCATCGCCTACACCACCAGCCCGGTGCACACTGTCGACGCCTTCGTGGCCCAGGCCAAGCAATTGGAGTCCATGGGCTGTGACTCGATCGCGATCAAGGACATGGCCGGCCTGCTGACCCCTTACGCCACCGGCGAACTGGTCAAGGCGCTCAAAGCCGAGCAGAACCTGCCGATCTTTATCCACTCCCACGACACCGCCGGCCTGGCCGCGATGTGCCAGCTCAAGGCCATCGAAAACGGTGCCGACCATATCGACACCGCCATCTCCAGCTTCGCCTGGGGCACCAGCCACCCGGGCACCGAGTCGATGGTCGCGGCCCTCAAAGGCAGCGAGTTCGACACCGGCCTCGATCTGGAACTGCTGCAGGAAATCGGCCTGTACTTCTACGCCGTGCGCAAGAAATACCACCAGTTTGAAAGCGAGTTCACTGCCGTCGACACCCGCGTGCAAGTCAACCAGGTACCGGGTGGGATGATTTCCAACCTGGCCAACCAGTTGAAAGAGCAGGGCGCCCTGAACCGTATGAGCGAAGTGCTGGCCGAAATCCCGCGCGTGCGTGAAGACCTCGGCTTCCCGCCGCTGGTCACGCCCACGTCGCAGATCGTCGGCACCCAGGCGTTCTTCAACGTGCTCGCCGGTGAGCGCTACAAGACCATCACCAACGAAGTGAAGCTCTACCTGCAGGGTGGCTACGGCAAGGCCCCGGGCACGGTGAACGAAAAGCTGCGCCGTCAGGCCATCGGCAGCGAAGAGGTCATCGACGTTCGCCCGGCTGATTTGCTCAAGCCGGAAATGACCAAGCTGCGCGGTGAAATCGGCGCGTTGGCCAAGTCCGAAGAAGACGTGCTGACCTACGCCATGTTCCCGGATATCGGGCGCAAATTCCTCGAAGAACGCGACGCCGGCACCCTGGCCCCTGAGGTGCTGCTGCCGATTCCGGAAGCCGGCGGAGTCGCCCGTGCCAGCGGCGAAGGCGTGCCGACCGAGTTCGTCATCGACGTGCACGGCGAAAGCTACCGCGTGGATATCACCGGGGTGGGCGTGAAGGCCGAAGGCAAGCGCCACTTTTACCTGTCCATCGACGGCATGCCGGAAGAAGTGGTGTTCGAACCGCTCAACGAATTCGTCAGCAGCGGCGGCAGCAAGCGCAAGCACGCTACCGAACCGGGCCATGTCAGCACGGCGATGCCGGGCAATATCGTCGATGTGCTGGTCAAGGAGGGCGACGTGGTCAAGGCCGGCCAGGCCGTGTTGATCACTGAAGCCATGAAAATGGAAACCGAAGTCCAGGCCGCCATTGCCGGCAAGGTGTCCGCCGTTCATGTGGCCAAGGGCGACCGGGTCAACCCGGGTGAGATCCTGATTGAGATCGAAGGCTGAATCCAGCCTTCGACGTGACCGCTTAATCCTCGGGGGGGCAGGTGCCCTCCTTTTTTTTGCCCGAGATTCAGGCCTCGGCGGCAGGCTTTTGGTGCTTGAAGCTGACAAAGACGCCGGTGGCTGTGTAGATCAGTTCCGGGGTCAGGGTTGCAAGGTGACTGGTGACCCGCTCGAAACGGCCTTCAATCTGTGCGGCGTCGACGACACGTAGTTGGCGGTTGAGCAGTTCATCATGTTCATGCTCTATCTGGATATTCAGCGTCGCGCCCGCGAGGCTGGCACGGTTGCCGACTTTCAGGGTGCTGTGTGCTTCGCCCTGGCCCACCTTGAAAACCAGGGTCGAACCCGCTGCCATGTTCAGGTCGCGTTTGATTCGATCTTGGTTTTTCAAGACCGGGTCGAGCAACAGCGTGCCGGCGACGTCGAGTTCGTTCACCGTGCCTCCGGCATAGGTAGCACCCTGTTCAACCGTGACCGTGCCGCCGATGCGGTTCTGGTTGATCAAGGTGGCGCCGCTCTGAACCCGGCCGCGCTGGTTGGCCTCCAGTGCGCCGGTCAGGGTCCAGGTGCCTGCATTGACGTCCAGATGCTGAAACTGGCGGGCGCCGTTGAACGTGCCGCCCTCGATATCTTCGAGGATGACCTGGTTGGTACCGCTGCCGCCGTCCACCTCGCCCCTGAATCGGGCCTGGCCGCGCACAATCAACACGTCGTTGCCCCCGCCCATGTCCAGGGCAATGCCGTTGCCCCCGCTGATCAGGCCGTTATTGACGACCCTGTCGTTGAAGTTGCCTAGCAGGTTCACCCCATAGCCGTTGCGACCTCTGATGGTGCCATTGTTGACCAGCAACGTGCTGCCAACGTCAGGCCCAGCGCTCCCGTTATCGACCAGCACGCCATATTGCTTGCCGCTGATGAGGCCGTGATTATAGATGTCGTCGCCGGCCTCCACCTGCACGGTCGCCGACACTGGATAGAACGCTTGAGAGGGATAGACTGCGGACTGGGTGGGTACTTGCGACATTGGATTTCGACCTCACGTGTGCTGGAGGTCGAAAACTAACGCAAGGAAAAGCTCGTTGCTGTCGGCGGTAGCACCGAGGATTGTGAGAGGGTTCGCTATTGAAGTGGACGCTTACGACGCTCGGTTAAAAGCTCATCGTCCATTGCCCCTTGACGCCTTGATTGCGGCTATGGGTACCCGCCTGGCCGCTGTAGCTCAGGCCCAGCGTGTGTTGGCTGGACAAGGCCAGGTCTACGCCGGCGTTCACGTCCAGGCTGTCGCGATCCAGTGACGTACCCGTGATGGTAAAGCCGTCCAGTGCCACTGGAACGTTGCGATAGGATTGGCGCACCTGGCTGTCGACTGCGCCGTAGAGATGTTTCCAGCCGGTGCTGAGGTGGGGTGTCAGGCTGACCTGATTATCGAACCGGTACACCGTCGCCAGGCGCAGACCCACCGTACTGCTCAGGTTCTGCTGGGTCTGCGCGCCGACGTTGAGCGCGGTCAGGCCACCGCTTTCCTTGAAACTGTCGCGGTGATAACGCTGGTAGCCAAGGCCGACGAAGGGCTCGACGCGCAAGTCCTGGCTGCCCAATTGATAGCCCAGTTCCGAGAACAGCGTTTGGCTTTGGGCATCGTAATGAGACTTGAGCTGATCCTTGTAATCGAGCAGATTGACGTTGCGCCGGTTGGTCCCGGCGTGGCTGCTGTAGATCGCACCCAGGCGCAGGGCCAGCGGTCCGTCCTGGCGCACGGCGTAGGCACCCAGATGCAAACTGTCCAGCTCGGCGGAAAAGCGCTGGGCGTCAAGATTACTCGTGGACTTGGCACCCATCACCCCCACACGCCAGGCGTGGTCGACCGCCCAGTCGGCTCCCAGCAACAGCCCACGGGTGCGGTGCTTCAGGCCGGCGCTGCCGCTGCGTGAATCGAGGTGGCCGTCGTTGCCCAGGCCCTGCACCCAAACGTGATTATTCTCGTCGGCAGGCAAGGCGCGCAGGGTCGAGAGTAATTGGTTGCTGATCTGGCCGGTGACGGCGTGGCTGGCGGTGGCCAGGTTAGCGTTTTGGCTGCCGGCCAATTGTTCAAGGGCTGCGCCGATCCCGCCGGGCTGTGCGGCCAGTGCTTCATTTGCTTTCTGCAGGTCCTTTATCTCTTCCGAGGTCAGCTCCCCGGAGGTCAGCAAATCAAGCAGAGCGGGCTCCAGCACCTTGGCGACCTGCACGCCGTTGTAGGACGTGGCTTGTCCAATGAGGTAACCGGCGTAGGGCGGCGGGGAAGGTGGCGTATCGAACTCGGGTTCGAAGGCCCACTCAGTCTCGGCCGAATCGTAAGGCTGATGAAAAAACGGCCTGTATTCAATATCGCCGCGTGCTTGCGCGGGTTGAACACTGATGGCCACTGCAAGGCTGATGAACGCAGCGATTCTGGAGGGTATAAAAGACATGAATTCCCGACCTCTGATGAATGAGGCGGGGAATGTAGCGAGGTCGTCGAGGGATAACTGTCAGGCCACTGACCGCTGGTTTGCGGGAGTTGTCCTTAGTGGGGTGCGATTAAAAGCTCATCCGCCATTGGCTGGTCATGGCGTATTTAAATTGCATTTTAATGCGTAAATTATCAGTTTCGAACGTTCTGGATGCACTATATTGCGTTAATAACGCCTCGAACCCTTCAGAAGGTGCATTAAATTGCAGACTGGCCGCGCCTACTCGTTGATATTGCAGATTTTTACCGCTGGGTACTGGCGTGACGCAATGCGCCTGGAGTTTCCCGAGCCGCAAAAGGGTTTTGCCGGGCCTTGCAGGTTCCATTATCGACAGGATTACCTTGTCGATAATCTTGACGACATCCAACGGCCTTTCCACACCTGCGTCAGTGCACGGTTTCCACTGGAGTGGGACGTTTCAGTGCTCAAATCAGCACCTGCCTTTTTGCACGATATTGCGCCAGCCGGTTCTGCCAAACGGTTTTTAATGCAGCGCACGGGTCGTGAGAAACCGCAGGGGGTTGATGATGATTTGTTTTTGCTTGGGCGCAGCACACCGGCTCCGATCGGAAATATGCGTATCAAGGAGTCCGTGCTGGCTCTGGACGGCGAGGTACCGATGGGTTTTTCACGACATGACGTGACCAGCCGCAACAGCGGTTTTCTTGAATATGCCTATGAGCAGGGCGCTGCAATAGGCGGTGCTACCGGCGCCGGCGGCGAAGCACCCAAGCTGTTGATGAGCCAGGGCGCGGACGGCCTGCTGTATCCTGACGCCATCCTGAATGACGACGACGTCGCTCAGCATTGGTTCATCAAGTTCCCGCGCAACCAGGCCACTCAGAACGATCAGGACATCCTGAGAAGTGAATACCACTATTACAAGGCACTTCATGCGCTTGGAATCGAGACTGTAGCCGCCGAAGGATTGGCCTTGGAAGAGGCTACAAAGCCGAGTCTGTGGGTGCATCGTTTTGACCGCAGACTGGGCGAAAATGGTGTTGAAAGGCTGGCAGTCGAGTCGATCTATTCGCTGGCCGGAGTGACCACTCCCGGCAGCTACATGGATCATTCGGACGTCGTGAGACTGCTGGTCGAGCAATGGCGAGCCGCAGGGCAAGAGGGTCAGGTTGCCGATCTGGTTGCAGAGTACCTGCGCCGAGACCTGCTGAATAAGGTATTGGGCAACTCGGACAACCATGGGCGAAATACGTCGATTATCCGAGAGCCTAAAGCGCTGAGACTGGCGCCTATTTATGACTTGGCGCCCATGGTCATGGACGCAGAGGCTGTCACGCGAACCACCAAGTGGCCTAAAGCATTGGAAAAAGCGGGAGATATCAATTGGAAAGGCGTCTGCGAGGCCCTTTCCGACATTGTTGATCCCGAGCAAAGCTTTGAACGGTTGCGACAAGCAGCGCAGCAGCTGCGTGCATTACCGGATCTTCTGGCTGCAAGCGGCCTGCCCGCTGTGACGCTGAATCATCCCAGCATCCCACTTGGAAAACTGGACCTGCGCCTGAAGCAATGGGGGCTGCGATGACGGTCTCACTGGATGCTCGTGCCTTGTTGATTGAAAGTGTTGAGCACGGCTTGGCTGATGGTTCGCTCGAACTGGGCGACGCCGTGCGTCGCTTGCGCACCGAAGTGACGGGCCTGCACCAAAGCCAGTTCGCCAGGATGTGCAAAATCTCCGTTCGCACCTTGGTGCATATCGAGCACGGCGAGGGCAACCAAACCCTGAAATCGCTGAATGCGGTGCTCCGTCCCTTCGGTTTGCAGATGGGTGTGGTCAAAGTGCGACGCAAGGGGTTCTAAGCGTCAACCGCGGCGCACATACCCCTTGCCGAAATGTCGCTCCATGCGCGCCTGGATCAGCTCCAGCCCGAGGGACATTACCCAGTAAATGATCGCCGCCGTGGTGAGCATCTCGATGTAGCGGTAGCTCGAGCGGCCGTAGGACTGCGCCAGGAACATCACTTCCCACACGCCCATCACCGAGATCAGCGACGAGTCCTTGAGCATCGAGATGAACTGGTTGGTGGCCGGCGGGATGATGGTGCGCATGGCCTGGGGCAGGGTGACATGCCAGAAGATCGCCCGGTCACGCATGCCCAGGGCCAACGCCGCTTCCCGTTGGCCATGGGGCACGCCGAGGATGCCGGCGCGGAAAATCTCGCTCAGGTAGGCGCCGTAGTTCAGCGATAAGGCGATGATGCCGGCGACGATCGCGCCCGGCACCAGGCCCAGTTGCGGCAAGCCCAGGTAAATCAGCAGGATCTGGATCAGCAACGGCGTGCCGCGAAAGAACGAGGCGTAGAAACTGGCAATGCCAAACGCCACCGCGCTTTTCGACAGGCGCCCCAGGGCGGTGACAAACCCCAATATCGACGACGCAACGATGGCGCACAGGCACAAAAACAGCGTCAGCGCCGCGCCTTGCAGGAAGCCATTGGGCGCAAGGTGCAGGCCGACCAGGTTGGGCAGCTTGTCGAGGATGATCGAGAACTTCAGGTCAAAGCTCAGGAAGAAACTCGCAAACAGCGCGAGCAGCGCCGCCCAGGTCAGGTAAAGCCGTATACGAAAGCTCATCGGCTGATATCGGCGCCGATCCATTTTTGCGACAGCTTGCTCAACGTGCCGTCCTGTTTGAGCTGGGCGAAGACCTCACGCACTTTGCTGTCCCACTGCGCGTCGCCTTTTTCGATGGCCACCGAGTTGGGCTCCGAATACAGCGGCTCGCCTGCCAGCTTGAAGCGCTTGTCCTGGGTCAGGCGCGGCTGCGCGGTGACCAAGTTGGTGAGGATCGCATCCAGGCGCACGCCCGCGCCCAGTCCGAGGTCCTGGAATGCCACGTTGTCGGTGTCGTACGGGGCAATCTGCACATCCTCGAACGGGTACTGCAACTGCGTGTCCTCGGCGCCTTCGATCACCAGGTTCTTGTTCAGGTAGCTTTCATAGCTGGAGGCGCTGGTGAGGCCGACTTTCTTGCCGCTCAGGTCTTTGGCTGCATGGATGCGATCATCCTTGGCATTGACCACGATGACGGCGGGCGAGGCGTAGTACTCCACCGGGAAATCGAACACCTCGGCGCGTGCCTTGCTCGGGGTCATGGAGCAGATGCAAATGTCGTAGCGCCCGCTCCAGCGGCCGGCGGCAATGACGTCCCATGAAGGCGTTTCCAGGCGCAGCTTGACCCCAAGCTTTTGCGCCACGGCCTTGGCCACATCCACGTCGAAGCCGTCGAGCTGGTTCTGCTCGTTGAGGAATGAAAACGGCGGATAGCTTTCCATCAGCACCCCGACCAGCTCTTTCTTCTGCTCGATACGGTCCAGGGTGGCACCGCCAAAGGCTTGGGTTGAAGCGGCCAACATCGTCAGGCCCAGGGCCAACAGCGGTCGTAATTTCAAAATCGAGCACCTGAATAAAAAAGAGGTTGTTATTAACCGAACGGTACGCATTAAATAGTTATAAGAACGACTCTCATAGTGAGTTATTTTCATAAGCATATGAGTAAAAAGCATATGGGTACAACAAACACCGTAATTCTCGATGGCGGCATGGGCCGTGAACTGCAACGCCGTGGCGCGCCGTTCCGCCAGCCGGAATGGTCGGCGCTGGCCCTGAGCGAGGCGCCGCAAGCGGTAGAGGCGGTGCACACGGCCTATATCGACAGCGGTGCCGACGTGATTACCAGCAACAGCTACGCGGTGGTGCCGTTTCATATCGGCGAAGCGCGGTTCGCGCAGGAGGGCCAGGCGCTGGCCGCATTGGCTGGTGAGTTGGCGCGACGGGCGGTGAAGGCCTCGGGCAAGTCGGTGCGCGTCGCCGGTTCATTGCCACCGTTGTTTGGCTCCTATCGGCCCGACCTGTTCCTGCCTGAGCGGGTCAGCGAATTGCTGACACCGCTGGTGCAGGGATTGGCGCCTCACGTTGACCTGTGGCTGGCGGAAACCCAAAGCTCCATCGTTGAAGCGCAAGCGATTCATGCCGGCCTGCCGCAGGATGGCAAGCCGTTCTGGCTGTCGTTTACCTTGAAAGATGAGGATACCGATGAGGTGCCGCGCCTGCGTTCCGGCGAGCCGGTGGCGGAGGCCGCCGAGGCGGCGGCGCAGTTGGGCGTGCAGGTGTTGCTGTTCAACTGCAGCCAGCCCGAAGTGATCGGCGCGGCGATCGATGCGGCGCGGGCAACCTTCGAGCGATTGGGCGTTGCCATTCAGATCGGCGCCTACGCCAATGCCTTCCCGCCGCAACCCAAGGAAGCCACGGCCAACGATGGCCTGGACCCGTTGCGCGACGATCTCGACCCGCCGGGTTACCTGCACTGGGCGGCGGATTGGCAGGCGCGCGGCGCCAGTCATCTGGGCGGTTGCTGCGGGATCGGGCCGGAGCATATTGCGGTGTTGGCCGAGCGCCTTTCCAACTGATTCACCGCAGATCAAAACTGTGGGAGGGTGCTTGCCCCCGATGGCCATGGGTATCTACACAACTCTGTAGCGCCCAACCGTAATGTAACCACGATGCGAAGCGAGTCGCTCTTGATCTTGATCTTAGGCGCCCCGTTAAACCACGCTGGCCGAA
>NZ_CVTO01000140.1:0-57728 GCF_900004715.1 Pseudomonas sp. 24 E 13 | reverse complement strand
GCGGAACCCTAAGTGGCCGTTACCGCAGAAACGGATATGTACTCGTTCCAATCCAACATCCTGGTCGGCCAGAGGCCGCCATCGGGGGCAAGCCCCCTCCCACATGTTTTGTGTTGCGAGTGAGGTTCAGGTTCGGCATTCGGCCAGTGTTCTGATCTGACCGGAACCGGCCTGGTTCTCCTCCGACAACCACGCCTCAAACCCCGCGCCAATCTTCGGCCATTCCGAATCCAGCATCGAATACCACGCCGTATCCCGGTTCTGCCCCTTGACCACCATATGCTGGCGGAACACGCCTTCAAAACTGAACCCCAGGCGCTCGGCTGCATACCTGGAGCGCGCATTGCCGTTGTTGCACTTCCATTCCAGGCGGCGGTAGCCCTGCTCGAACGCGTACTTGGCCAGCAGGTACACCGCTTCGGTACTTTTTGGCGAGCGCTGCATCGGTGCGCCAAAGGTGACGTGGCCGATTTCAATACGCCCGTGAGCGGGGACGATGGACATCAGGCTGAGGATGCCCTGGACCTGGCCGCTTGCGCGGTCGACCACGCTGAAGAAATACGGGTCGCTGCTGGCGGCATGGTTGTTCAGCCAGGCATCGAAGGCGCTGCGCTCGGGAAAAGGGCCGTAGGGCAAAAAGTCCCACAACGTCGGGTCGGCACCGGGGCCCTCGAGGGCTTGCCACAGTTGTTCGGCGTGACGCGCCGGGTCGAGCTTTTCCAGGCGAATGAAGCGCCCTTCAAGCAGTTGCGCGGCAGGCGCGGGGGCGCCTTTCCAGTCGGCGGGGGAAGTGACCATGCTGCGCTCCTTAAAGACCTTTGCGAAATTGGATGAAACCTGGGCGTTCAGCGATGCGTTCGTACAGTTGAATCGCGGTGGCGTTGGTCTCGTGGGTCAACCAGTGCACCTTGCAGCAGCCATCGGCCTTGGCGGTGGCGTAGACGAATTCGATCAGCTTGCGGCCCACGCCAGTGCCACGTTGGGCTGGGTCCACCAGCAAGTCCTGCAGGTAGCAGGAGTTCTCGATGCTCCAGTTGGAACGATGGTAGATGAAGTTGACCATGCCCACTGCCTTGCCGTCCTGCCAGGCGAGTGCCGAATGAGTCGGCTCGCGGGCGTCGATCAGGCGTTGCCAGGTGCTTTGGCTGACGGCGTCCGGCAGTTCGGTGTTGTAGAACTTCAAATACGCCTGCCACAACGGGAGCCAGGCGGTGTGGTCGGCGGCGGTGACTTGGCGAATGTCGATCTGGCTCATTGTGCAACTCCTTGGGGAATAAAGCGGGCGAGGGCCTGGTCACGCACATCGGTACTGGCGGCCAGGCCTTCGCGCACGCCGGCCACGTCGGCCGCGCTGCGGTTCTGGCTGAGCTTGCGCTTGCCGATCACGCGTTCGATGGGCAGGGCGAAGCCGACGATGGCCTTGAGCATGCCGTCAATGTAGTCCGCCGGTGCGTCACTGACCGCCCAGGGTTGGGCGCGGCCACTTTCATGGCGCTCGGTGAGGGCGCTGACCACCTTGAGCAATCGCTCGGCGTCGTTGAACACCTGCGCCTTGCCATAGGCGTGCACGGCCATGTAGTTCCAGGTCGGCACCACTTTGCCGTGTTCGGCTTTGGCCGGGTAAAACGCCGGACTGACATAGGCGTCGGCCCCCGCGAAGATCACCAGCGCCTCATGGCCATTTTGCAGCTCGCGCCATTGCGGGTTGGCCTTGGCCAAGTGCCCGTAAAGCGTGCCGTTGGGACCTTCATCGGGGTTGAGCAGCAGTGGCAGGTGGCTGGCTTGCAGGCCGTTTTCTCCCACGGTCACCAACTGCGCCAGACGGGTGTGCTGGATCAGTTGCTGGAGTTGGGGCAAATCATCGATGGCAAAGGCGCGGGGGGTGTACATGGGAAATTTTCCTTGGCGAATGCCTGCATCCTAGGCAGGCTATTGGTTCGTTGTAAGAGCCATCTAGCGCTATTTTCATAGGTCCAATATGCCGTCCATCGCGCCGCCTTTATCCTTCAACCCTGCCGGTATTGAACTGGACCGCCGCCAGGGCCTGACGCGCCAACTCTATGAGGCCCTGCGCCAGCGCGTGCTGGATGGACGCTTGGTCAGTGGTACACGTTTACCCGCTACCCGAGATTTGGCGACAGCATTGTCGATTTCCCGAAACAGCGTCGTGCGCGCCTACGATCAGCTGTACGCGGAAGGGTTTATCGAAAGTCGGGTGGGAGATGGCACCTATGTCGCCCAATTGCCGATGCCGAAAAAACTATCCACACAAGTATCCACAGGGTTTTCAACAGGCTTATCCCCAGGGTTATCCACAAAATGGGCGGATTTACCGGAACATCTTGACGATGAAGTTATCCACAGCACGGGCTTGGTGCGGGTAAAAAATCATCACTTGCCTCAACCGCCTTCAGGTCCACCTCGTGCTTTTCGCGTGGGCGTGCCGGCCTTCGACCTGTTCCCGTTTGAAGTGTGGGCCAAGCTCAACGGGGCGTTCTGGCGCAAACCCGACCTGGAACAGCTGTGTTATGGCGACCCGGCAGGTGACAGCCGCCTGCGTGGCTTGATTGCCGCGTACCTGCGCAGCTCACGGGGTATGCAGTGCACGGCTGAACAAATTGTGATCACCAGTGGTGCACAGCAGGCAATCAGCCTTTGTGCACAGCTGCTGGTTGAGCCGGGTGATGGGGTGGCGGTGGAAAATCCGGGTTACCGTGCGGCCGGCCATGCATTCGCCCTGGCCGGTGGGCAATTGCAGGGCGTGCCGGTAGACAGCGAGGGCCTGGATTGCCAGGTGCTCAACGCTCTGCATGACTGCCGTGTGGCCTATGTCACACCTTCCCATCAATATCCGTTGGGGGTGGTGATGAGCCTGGCCCGGCGTCTGGAGTTGCTGGCCTGGGCCGAGCGTACGGGTGGCTGGATCGTCGAGGATGACTACGACGGAGAGTACCGCTACAGCGGTGCGCCGCTGTCGCCCCTGGCGGCGCTGGATCGCAGTGGCCGCGTGTTATACGTCGGCACGTTCGGCAAAGTGGCGTTCCCCGCGTTGCGCCTGGGCTATCTGGTGTTGCCTGCGGCCCTTGTGCAAGCGTTTACCCGGCGGCGCGCCGTGGACATGCGCCATTCCGAAGTCAGCACCCAGGCGGTGATGGCAGAGTTCATGGCGGCGGGACACTTCCAACGCCACATTCGCCGAATGCGTCGCGCTGCATTGAACCGACGCAACGCCTTGCTGGCCGGTTGGCCCGATGGGTTGCCCGGCGTCGGCGCCTTGCCCAGCGTTGCTGCCGGGCTGCACTTGACCGTGCGAGTGGACAGCCTGGCCCGCGAGCAGGCGTTGCTCGCGCAGGCTCGTGCGGTAGAGGTTGAGATCACCGGTTTAAGTAGCTATTGGCTGGCTGGCACAAGCCCACCAGCGGACCAGCACGCAGGCCTGTTGATGGGGTTTGCCGCCGTGCCCGAGGCGGCCATCGCGCAGGCGCTGGCACGTTTGCGCGAGGTTTGGCAGGCATAAAAGGCGATCAGCTGTCGAAGAACAGCGACTTGGCCAGTTGATCACCGATGCTGCTGCGGTGGATTTCTATCATTTCCCAGTCACTGGGGCCGGTGCGTTGACGAGCGCCACCGAGCCGCTGTTGTTCGCGCGTCTTGAGGTGGGCCTTGTCGAATCTCTCAAGAGCGGCGCCTTTCGTTGCGTAGTGAAAGTGCGCGTACCACAGCACGGCGTTGGTCTCTTTATCACGGACTTCGTACTCGTCCAGATAGCCCTTTGGGGGCCCTTTGACGGCACGACGGCTGAAGGTTCTGGTGATCCTGGTCAGCCCTTGGTTATGCAGCCATTCCACCCGCGCCGCAGTGGGCGGCTGGTGTTTGATCATCTCGATGTAGGTTTTTCTACCCAGGTGATAAAGCCGCTGTGCTGCGTCGTTGAGGTTGCGTTTGGTCGAAGCGGCGGAAGTATGGTCGCTTTCGGTGAGATTGCGCCGGGTCAGCGCTTGCTCGATGTCGTTTGACGCACCCTCCAGTTGTTTGGCGTAGGCCTCGTACATATCCTGGATATCCTGCGGCGCGTGCCAGGGTTTACGCGAGAAGCCCTGGTATTTACGGGTTTCAGCCTGCTCGGCATTCAACAGCGTTTGTCCGGTGTTGATGCTGGTATCCAGGTCCAGCGTGGCAGGCACTGGCGATGCAGAGGTGACCTTTTGCCGCTTGACCCAGACGCCTGGGGTTTTTTCATGAAACGTAGCAAGCACCTTGCCTGTCACGGACGTCCTCACATCGACCAGGGTACTGTCGGACTCACGGGGTTGAGCTATTAACACGCCGTCGTAGCGTGTCTTGATTATCTTGCGTCGTGGCGTGTGCGAGGTCTTTGAGCTGCCGGGCTTGGGTTCCAGGGCTTTTTTCTCGCGCAGCAGTTGCGCCAGGTCGTGAATGGCGCGCTGGCTGAATCCGCCGATCTGCTGGCGAAAACCCTGCAGGCGGGTTTTCAGCAGATACTGCGGATGGTCGGCGTGTAGCTCCAGCAGACGTTGATCTGCACTGGAAAATTGCTCAACCAGGCTGTTGAGCACATCAATGCGCTCATCCAGCGACGTGTCGCTGCCCCGTCTCACAACTTCAGTGAAACTCTCGACGTTAAGTTCGGTTGTGTCGACGCACTGGTTCATCTGCTCTCGCAGCGTGGCGGGGATCTGGCTTTGCTCTTCATCGATACACAGGTAGCGACCCAAGCCGATCTCCAGGGATTTGAGCTCGGCGAGGGTGAGCGGTGGCAATTCGCTCAGGGCTTTTTGAATGACCGCTGCACCTTCATCCCCCAGCACTTTGAGATCGCTGAAACGGTCGTTGATGAACTCCAGGCGCTTGATGATTGCCAGGTTCAACGTGGACAGGGTTTGCGCGCTTTGCGCCTGGTTTTTATAGTCAATGTCCACCTCGGCATCGAGGATTGGGAACGACGATTCCAGGGCCTGCTTATAGCTCACCAGTTGTTGTTCCATGACTACCTGAGTCAGTTGTATTTGCTGCTTCAGGTATTCACTCATGTTGCCCTGATAGGCGGGCACGGCATCGATGATGCTCAAGGATTTCAGCTGACTGATCGCCTCATCGTACGCCGTCAGCCGGTTGTCGACTTTACCTATGAACGCTGTACGCAGCAGGTCCGTGGAAGGGCCAGGGGCGGCGTCCAGTTCGGGTTTTGACTCAAGCGCGTCCAGCTGTTGCCTGGCGGCGACCGCATCAAAGGCGTTGAGCTGGGTCATGAGTGCCGTAATGCGCTCAGGCTGATTGACCTTGACCGCACGCTGACGGTTGCGAAGGCCGCCGCCGCGCAGTCGCAAGCGGATGTCGACAAACCACTGGCCCGCCAGATTGCCGATCAGCGGCGGGCCCGTACGCAAGGGTGCCTGCGGGTCAATGATGATGACACTGTCGTTGTCATCCACCCTGACTTCGAACCAGCGCGCACCAACCGGTGCATACCATTTGTCGGCAAGTGGATACAGATTCAAGTGGCGCCCGCGCGTTTTGTTTTGCGCGCCAAGCTTGTCGGGTTTGGCGACGTTGAAACTGTCGAGTGTCCTGGCCAGGCCCAAGCGGCTATGACCCAGGGCCCCCAGGATGTGTACGGCGCCTTGATGCTTGGCGGGCAGTTGGTTGTCGGGAATATCTGCTTGTTGCACGGCGGTGTATGTTTTTTCGGCAACAGGTGGTTTACCGGCGGTGTCGATCATTGTCGACTCGGATTCAGTTTCGATCTTCGGCGCACCGAACTGTCCCGGCGGGCGGGGATGGCGTAGGGCGATGTGCAGGGTCAGAGCCATGCCCAGGTTGAGGAATACATCCACTAATGCGGTCCATGAGGCGTGTTGATCCTCCTTGTTTACCGCTTCCTCGGTGGCTTGCAGGTCGTCCATGATTTGCCAGATCCAGGCGGCAATTCCGACGGTGCGGCCTATGAATGGCAGGGCCGCGTTGAATATTTGCCAGCCGGTGTGGCGAAACGTCGCCCAGCGTTTCTGTACATTGGACACCGACTGACGGGCCGCCAGTTCGATCATGGCGGTGGCATTGGCCTTGAACAGCGTTGCAAGGGCGTCATTGCCCACTTCTTCATCGGCCAGGGTCACGGGGCCGCTCATGTAGAGCAGGGTGAGGGGCTCGACGAGGGCGCGCACCACCGTCCAGGGCGAGGGCAACGTGTCGGGAAACACGTATTGGGCGTAGTTGAAGCTCTGCGCCTGCGGCAGCCAGGCCAGCACCGATTCGCGCAAGGGGCGCTCATGTTTGATCGCGTACAACAGGTTTTGCCGTGCCGGGTATTGCATCAGCACCGGTTCCAGCAACGGGCGATAAAGCAGGCACGGGCCGGCGCTGGCGTCCCTTGGACCGATCACGAACATATTGGCGACCACGTCGCGCTCATGGCCGGGGCGCAAGGTGGGCACGAAGGCCAGGGCGCGGATAACAATGGGCTGCCCGTCTACGTGGCGGTCGTGTTCACCGGTGTGCATCACGGCGGCAACGTAGCGGTAGCCGAGCTCATCAATTGCGCCCTGCCTGCGGATTTTCATTTGCAGGGCCAGCAGCGGCAGTTGCAGGCGTAGATGGCTGGTATAGAGCTGTTGGCGGTGACTGGATTGCACCGGTTCATCGAGCAGTTTCTGTTTGATCAGCGCGGGGTAGTGTTCGCCGATATCAATGTCTTCGATCAGGTCTTTCAGATAGCTGAAGGTCAGCCAGTTGGGGACACCATCGTCATTGTCGCCGTAGCGCACCGTGATATTGCCGGTGGGCAGGCCGGTGAGGTTGTCCAGCGCCAGATCGATCAGGCCGCGACGGGTGATGTCCACGCTGCCCGGCACGATGAACGTGCCCCATACCACCGGGCTTTCGATCACCACCTCGATTTTGTCCAGGTTCAGGCGCGCACCGTCTTTATGCGACTGGATGCGGCTTTGCAGCTGTGTGCGGGCATAGTCCCGAATGGGCGCAATGCCGTCCTGGAATGTTTCGCCCTGGTAGTGGGCATGCAGTTGGGCCAGGTCGATCATATAGCGGCTGTAGGCGGCGGTGTCCGAGTCCGACGCCGAAGCCAGCCAGTCGGGCAGTTGTTGATGAATCTCTCGGATACTCGAGAGTTGGTGATCGCTCATCTCTTCGATGCTGGGCACAATGCGGGCGACGGTGACAGGGCTTGGCTGCTCCTGTGCCGGCTCATCGACAGCGGCTTGGCTGTAACTGCCGATGGTGCGGATTTGCAGGTCAATCAGGGTGCAGGCCAGCGCGTCGAAAAAATTGCCATCGGGCTCATAGAGACGCCACTGCAACGTGGTATCGCGCTCCGGCGCACTCAACCGGGCCGGCAGTGAGGCGCCGAATGCTTCGACTGACGCGAAGCTTTCGTACCCGCTTACCAGCGAGTGCGTCAGGACCATTTGGCGCTTGTCGTGCTCGCCAACCAGTACGGCGATGTCCGTAAAACTGATGTGGGTGGACTCGCCGTCCCGAAGCAGGTCGATATCGACCAGGTAGGCACGACTCTGGTAGCGATCATTCAACGAGCGCCTCGCCCGGTCGGGCTCTTGGAAAAATCCACGGGCCATGGCCGCTTCGTGCTCTGCCAAGCCCTGCTCTTCGTTGACGTTCCACACTTTTCTCAGTGAGTTGGAAAATGTCCGCCAGCGTGGCCCGGTGCTGCCGTTGGAGGCGTTCCAGAAATTAAGCTGCTGTTCCTGAAAAGCGGTGAACAGCAAGGCGGACAACTCGTTGATCAGGCGTGCGATGGCATCGATCTTCACCTCAAGGTGTACAGGCGTCGCCGCGTTCGGCTGTAGCGTGAGGAAGTGCTCGCCATCGATGTAAGTCACTCGTTCGCCGGACAGCGCCTGGTTGGCCAGTACCGAGGTCAGGGACTGGATTACGGCTGGCGCCGGTTCGACAGCACTGCCCACGATGTGCCAGCGAGGGCTGACCACCATTGCCAGGTCAGGGTCGATATTGAGCGCGGGGTAGAGGTCTCGGAGTGCCGAGCGCAACGTGATGGCGGCGACCTCGTGGGTGGTGGGCCCGTTGGTTAACTGGGTGAGCAGTTCATAGGTGCTGGGGGGGCGGTGATTAGTGTTATGTAGGTCGTTGGGCATGTGTTGCTCCTCTGCAATCGCTGGCCTGGACGGGCGTCGAGGAGGTGCAAGGTAGCGATGGCCATAGCCGAGAGGACGGTAGATAAATCGCGGCGCCCGCGAAGGCGCCCGTCAAAGCAAGGTGTTTCAGGTGCCGGATTTGATCTTGGTCCAGGCCCTGGTCCTGGCGCGTTCGGCTTTGCTGTCCAGGGGCTTGAGGGTATAGAGCGTCGTCATGGCCGCGTCGGTCGGGTACAGGTTGGGGTTGTTGCGTATCGCCGGGTCGACCCACTCGGTGGCGTCCTTGTTCGGGTTGGGATAACCGACGAAGTCGCTGACCGGTGCGATGACGTTGGGTTGCAACAAATAGTTGATGAAGGTGTAGGCGTCGCCCGGATTTTTAGCACCCTTGGGGATGGCGAGCATGTCGAACCAGATCGGCGCGCCTTCCCTGGGCAGGCGCATATCCACGGTCACGCCGTTCTTGGCTTCCTTGGCGCGGTTGGCGGCCTGGGAAAAACTACCGGAATAGCCCACGGCCACGCAGATGTCGCCGTTGGCGATATCGGCCATGTATTTGGAGGAGTGAAAGTAGGTGATGTATGGGCGGATTTTCATCAGCAGCGCTTCGGCCTTGATGTAGTCCTTGGGGTTGCTGCTATTGGGGTCCAGGCCCAGATGCTGCAAGGCCAGCGGCAGGATCTCCGAGGGCGAATCCAGCAGCGCGACCCCGCACTGCTTGAGCTTGCTGATGTTTTCTTCCTTGAAGATCAGGTCCCAGCTGTCCACTGGCGCGTCGTCGCCCAGGGCCGCCTTGACCTTGGCCGGGTTGAAGCCGATCAGGATGGTGCCGTACATGTAGGGCACGGCGTACTGATTGCCGGGGTCGTTGGCTTCGATCAGCTTCATCAGCTTGGGATCCAGGTGCTTCCAGTTGGGCAACTGGCTACGGTCCAGGGGCTGGAACACCCCGGCTTCGATCTGCTTGGCCAGGAACACGTTGGACGGCACCACCACGTCATAGCCGGAATTGCCGGTGAGCAGCTTGGCTTCCAGCGCCTCGTTTGTGTCGAAGATGTCGTACACCAGTTTGATCGACGGGTTCTGCGCCTTGAAGTCCTCAAGGGCCTTGGGGGTGATGTAGTCGAACCAGTTGTAGACCTTCAGGGTTTTCTCTTCGGCCTGTGCCGCGCCGCTGGCCACCGCGACGCACAGGACGAGCGATTTGAGTATGTTCATTGGGCTGCTTCCTCGAAACCTTCAAGCACGTTGACGGCGTTGATGCCGATTTCTTCCACGGCGTAGCCGCCTTCCATCACAAACAGCGTTGGCGTGCCGAGCTGCGCGATGCGTCGACCCATGGCCAGGTAGTCCGGGCTGTCGAGCTTGAATTGCGAAATGGGGTCGTCCTTGAAGGTGTCCACGCCCAGGGAGACAACGATGACATCGGCACCGTAGCGAGTGATCTCGGCACAGGCTTGTTCAAGCGCGTCGCTCCAGGTTTCCCAGGTGGCGCCGGCCGGTAACGGATAGTTGAAGTTGAACCCTTCTCCCGGGCCCTCTCCCAGCTCATCGGCATACCCGAGAAAGAATGGGAACTCCGCCTCCGGATGGCCGTGGATTGAGGTGAAGAGCACATCGCTGCGCGGGTAGAAAATCGATTGCGTGCCGTTGCCGTGGTGGTAGTCCACATCGAGGATGGCGACCTTTTTGCAGCCCTGGTCGAGAAACGCCTGGGCGGCGATGGCCGCGTTATTGAGGTAGCAATAACCGCCCATCAGGTCGCTGGCGGCGTGATGCCCGGGCGGGCGGCACAGCGCAAAGGCACTGTGGGCGCCTTGCGTGATGGCGGCCTGGGCGGTGAGGGCGACTTGCGCCGCGCTGTAGGCCGCTTGCCAGGTGCCGGCGGTGATCGGCGCGCCTCCATCGAAACTGTAATAGCCCAGCTGCCCGTGCAGGCTGGCGGGCATCACGCGGCGCAACGTGCGCGCGGGCCAGGTGTAGGGCAACAGGTCGCCATCCTGGCCGTACTCGGTCCAGCGTTGCCAGGCGCCCTTGAAGAAGTCGAGATAGTCGCGGCTGTGAATACGTTGCAGCGGTGCCAGACCGAAGTCCTGCGGCGCCTGCACCGGGCCCAGGTCACGGTCTTTGACGCGTTGCAGCACGTGGTCGGCGCGCGAGGGCATTTCAAAGCAGGGCATCAGTTGCCCGTCCATCAATTCACAGCGGCCGTGGTGCAGGTGGTGATCGTCCGAGTAGATCGTCAGCATGTGTTGTTCTCCGCAGGCTCTGTCGGTGCATGCAGTCTTGCGGCGGGTGCGATTTATGAGAACGGCAGGAGCGGCCAAAAGGGGATAAATATGGCCAGCCTGTGTGTCCGCAATGGGCCCCTGAACGGGGCGTCATGCGCGAAATTGACTCGGCGCGACGCCGCTCCAGCGTACGAACGCATGCCTGAAGCTGGCCGTTTCGCTGAACCCCAGCGTTTCGGCTATCCGGTGGATCGGCCACAGGTCGTCAGCCAATAACTGTTTGGCGCGTTCAAAGCGCAACTCATCGAGCAGTTCCTGATAGCTGCAGCCCAGGTGGTGCAAGTGTCGACGCAGGGTGCGTGCGGAACAGTTCATTTGCCGGGCCAGGCCCTCCAGCCCGGGTGCGGCGTGCAGTTGCGCGGCCAGCAACTGACGGATTCGCCCCAGCCATGCCTCGCGTCCGGTGAATTCGGTGTTCTGTTTCCGGCAGCGCTCGACCATGGCCTGGTGGGTCACGGCGTCAGCCAGCGGCAGGGGTTGGGCAAGCCAGCGTTTATCGAAGGCGAATGCATTGGCCGTGGCCTGGAACTGCAGCGGGCAATCGAAGCTCTCGACGTAACGCGCTTGATAATCCGGCGCGTCGTGCTCGAAACGAGCGCCCAACAGGGGCAGTGGATGGCCGAGCAGGTCGTCGCAGATAACTTTCAACGACCCCAGGCACAACTCGACATTGAAGGCCGTCAGTGCGGGGCTCTCGCGGTAATCGCCGGCGGTGAACCAGATACGTTCGTCGTCTTCCTCCAGGCTCAGTTCGAAGAGTGTTCCCAACAGCGCCGGATAACGCAGGGCCAGGCGCAAAGCGTCACCGAAAGTGGCACTGGTGAGCAGGGCATAGCCGAGCATGCCGTAGGAGGAAACATGCATGCGCCGCCCCACGATCAAGCCGATATCGCGCTGCAGGGCCACGGCGTTGGCGCACACCTGCATCTCCTGGTGCGTGGCGATACGTGTGTCGGCGCGGCGCAAGTCCGCTGCGCAGATGCCGCTGCCGGCCAGTAGCGCGGCATGGGGCAAGCCTTCGGCCTCGAAGGTACTGAGCACCAGGGACACGGCATTGAGGGTGGTGAGATGGGAGTGCAGCATGGGGACTTCCAGCCATGGGGTGGCTGGAAGTGGAGCAAGTTACATGCCGCTCAGTTCAGTTCGCCGCACAGGTCCAGTTCCACCAGGCGACGGATTTCGCGGGTCGGCAACCCGGCCCCGAGCAGTGCGTTGAGCTTGCCGAAGGCCGCCTCGCGGGTCATGCCGCCACCGGACAGCACGCCCACACCGCGCAGGCGGCTGCCGGCTTCGTAGACGTCCAGCTCCACGCCGCCTTCATGGCATTGGGTGATCGCAACCACCACTACACCCTGATCCTGCGCACGTTGCAGGCTGGCCAGGAAGGCCGGGTTGTCACTTGGGCCGGTGCCGCTGCCGAAGCATTCGAGCACCAGCGCCTGGAGGCCGCTGTCGACCAGCGCATCCAACAGGTCGGCGGCGATACCCGGCACCAACGGCAGGACGCCGACCCTGGCTTCAGACTTGGGCTGGCGGTAATGCAGGGCCGCGGGGATCATGTCGGCTTGGGAGACTCCGCCGTTACGTTGCAAGGCGGCAAACGGATGGCGACCAAAGCTGCGGATCTTCGCGCACCGGGTGGGCGCCATGAGCGCGCCGTGGAAATACAATTGCACGCCGGGTGCCAGGCCTTCCCCGAGTGCCGTCAGCGCACCGCTGACGTTTTCCCAGGCATCACTGTCGGGCACGCCTGCCGGCAACATCGAGCCGGTGAACAGTACGGGTGCCGGCAGACCGAGGAGTTGAAAACTCATGGCCGCCGCGCTGTACGCCAGGGTGTCGGTGCCGTGCAGGATCAGCACGGCGTCGCAGCCGTCGTCCACGGCCTCGACAACGGCGCTGCGCAGGCGCTGCCAGTAGGCAGGGGTCATATTGGCGCTGTCGATCAGCGGCGACATCTCCCGAAAGCGCCACGTGGGCACGGGTGCGTCGGCCAGTTGCTCGCGCATACGCGCCTCAAAACCGGAAGCGGGTGCCAGGCCGTTGGCACTGGCCTGCATGCCGATGGTGCCGCCGGTGTAGAGCACCATGACGTTGTTGGCTGCTTGCATGAACAATCTCCTGAACGAAAAACGCCGCCGGGCCCAGAGCATGCCCAAGGCCGGGCGGCGTGTCATCTGGCGGTGATTAACGTTGCGCCTGGGCGCTCAGTTCAGCCGACGCTGCCGCTTCGGATTTTACCGGGTTGGCCGGCCAGGCCTTGCGGTCCAGGTCCAGGTCGGGGAACTGGCTGGAATCGAACACCGGGGTCTTGATGCCCGCTGCGCGCTGGCCGTCGTAGTCGTTGAGGATGCGCATGGCGATCTTGAACAGGAACGCCAGGGCGAACAGGTTGACGAACGCGAGCATGGTCATGGTGATGTCGGCGAAGGCGAACACGGTGCTCAGGTTCTCGATCGAACCCCAGAAAATCAGCACCAGCACCAAGGCGCGATAGCCCATCAGTACCTTGCGGTTGTTGCCGACCAGAAAGCGCAGGTTGCTCTCGCCCAGGTAGTAGTTGTACATGATCGAGGTGAACACGAACAACGCCAGGGCGACCGAGATGAACATGCGGCCCCAGTCACCGACCACGGCGGCCAGGGAGTTCTGGGTCAGGGCAATGCCGTCGCCTTCAAAGCCCGGGGTGTAGAAGCCGGACAGCAGGATCAGCAACGCGGTGCAGGTGCAGATCACGAAGGTGTCGAGGAACACGCTGAACGCTTGCACCACACCTTGGGCAATCGGGTGTTCCACGGAGGCCACCGCCGCCACGTTGGGCGCACTGCCTAAACCGGCTTCGTTGGCGAACACGCCGCGTTTGACGCCCATGATGATCGCGCTGCCCACCAGGCCACCGAAGGCCTGGTCGAGGCCGAAGGCGCTCTTGACGATGGTCGCGAGCATGGCCGGCACGTGGTCGAACTGCAGCACGATCACGTACAGGGTCACGGCGATGTAGACCAGCGTCTTGACCGGTACCAGCAGGTCGGCGATCGAGGCAATACGCTTGATCCCGCCAATGAACACCAGGCCCAGCAACACCGCCAGCGCGAGGCCGGTGTAAGTGGTGTCGAGACCGAAGGCATTATTCAGCGAGTGGGTAACCGCGTGGGCTTGCAGGCCGTTGAAGGCAAAGCCGAAAGTCACCAGCAGCAGGAACGCCATGACCATCCCCAGCCAGCGTTTGTGCAGGCCGTGCTGGATGTAATAGGCCGGGCCGCCACGGTAGGCACCTTCTGCATCGGTGCGCTTGTACAGCTGACCCAGGGAGCACTCGATAAAGCTCGAGGACATGCCCACCAACGCGGTGACCCACATCCAGAACACGGCGCCCGGGCCACCCAGGGTCACGGCAATGCCGACGCCTGCGATGTTACCGGCGCCCACACGGCCGGCCAGGCTGAGCATCAGCGCCTGGAACGAGCTGAGTTGGCCGGAGCTGCTTTTCAGGCTGTCTTTAAACACCGAGAACATGTGGAAAAAGTGACGCAATTGAACGAAACGCGAGCGGATCGTGAAATAACCGCCGAGCCCGACAATGAGCACGATCAGTACTTTCCCTGAGAGGAAGTCGTTGATGACTTCGAGCATGGAGTGTTCCTCGCTGATTTTTCTAATGGCAAACGCAGGACGGTGCGACGCATCGCTCGGCACCAGGCAGTGCGCGACGTTCGACCCCAATCCTTTTGCGGGTGTTGTTATTCATGCGGTTTCGCGCTGTACAGGACCTCGTTACCGACGATCTCTGACACGAAGAGGGGCGGCACTATACCTAGGCGAACGTGATCCGTCTGCTCGGCCTGATTAAAGGTTTCAGCGAAGCGGTGAGAGGGGAGGTGGGTAAGCGGTGCGATATTGGATTTTTTATAGGCGTCATAAGCAACCTCAAGGCAAAAAAAAGGGCCTGAAGAACGAGCCTTCAGGCCCTCAAAAGGTGAGAGGTGTCTAGTCTCTCAGCCTGGTGAGCGGTGCAACAAACACTTAGGCCTTCAGCGGGACCAAGCGTGGAGCGATCATGTTTTCGGGGCGCAGGATGTCGTCGAGCATGGCGTCGTCGAGCAAGCCTTCTTCACGCACCAGTTCCAGCACACCGCGACCGCTTTCAAGGGCGATTCGCGCAATGCGGGTGGCGTTTTCATAGCCGATGTAGGGGTTCAGCGCGGTGACCAGGCCGATGGAGTGCTCCACCAGTTCGCGGCAGCGCGCTTCGTTGGCGGTGATGCCGACGATGCAGTGCTCGCGCAGCATGTCCATGGCGCGTTGCAGCAGGCGGATCGAGTCGAAGATCTTGTAGGCGATCAGCGGCTCCATCACGTTCAGTTGCAGCTGGCCGCCTTCGGCCGCGATGGTCAGGGCCAAATCGTTACCGATGATTTGGAACGCCACCTGGTTCACGGCTTCCGGGATCACCGGGTTGACCTTGCCGGGCATGATCGAGCTGCCTGGCTGGCGCGCCGGCAGGTTGATTTCGTTGATGCCGGTGCGTGGGCCGCTGGACAGCAGGCGCAGGTCGTTGCAGATCTTCGACAGCTTCACCGCGGTACGCTTGAGCATGCCGGAGAACAGCACGAAGGCGCCCATGTCGGAGGTGGCTTCGATCAGGTCGGCCGCCGGTACCAGCGGCTGGCCGCTGATGGTGGCCAGGCGTTGTACGGCCAGGGCCTGGTAGCGTGGGTCGGCGTTGATGCCGGTGCCGATGGCGGTGCCGCCCAGGTTCACTTCGGTGAGCAGCTCCGGCGCCAGGGTTTTCAGGCGGGCCAGGTCTTCGCTCAGGGTGGTGGCGAAGGCGCGGAATTCCTGGCCGAGGGTCATCGGCACGGCGTCTTGCAGTTGGGTGCGGCCCATTTTCAATACATGCCCGAACTCGACACCTTTGGCGGCGAAGGCCTGGATCAGGCTGTCGAGGCTGGCCAGCAGCGCGTCATGGCCCAGCAGCAGACCCAGACGGATCGCGGTCGGGTAGGCGTCGTTGGTCGACTGCGCCATGTTCACATCGTTGTTGGGGTGCAGGTACTGGTACTCACCCTTCTGATGGCCCATGGCCTCCAGCGCGATGTTGGCGATCACTTCGTTGGCATTCATGTTGGTGGAAGTGCCGGCGCCGCCTTGAATCATGTCCACCACGAACTCTTCGTGGAAATCGCCACGAATCAGGCGGGCGCACGCTTCGCTGATGGCCGCGTGCTTGGCTTCGCTGAGCTGGCCCAGTTCGCGGTTGGCGTCCGCTGCTGCTTGCTTGACCATTGCCAGACCGACCACCAATTTCGGGTAATGCGAAATCGGAACGCCCGAGAGGCGGAAGTTGTTCACCGCTCGCAGGGTCTGGATGCCGTAATACGCTTGGGCAGGTACTTCGAGTACGCCAAGCAGGTCTTTTTCGGTACGGAAAGATGCAGCAGAGGACATGACGGAAATCATCTCGATAGGGACCCGGAACTGGCCGGAACGCTGTGAATGCTAGGCTTTTGAGAGTTTTTGGGCCAATGCTGTTAAGCACTGGCCTATGCACAAACGGCATAATGTCGATGTGACCCGGTTACCATGACGGGCGTGTGTGCCAAAATGGTGCATTCCCCGTGGGAGGCAGTGATGAACCTTGAGAGCAAATGGCTGGAAGACTTCAGCGCCCTGGCGGCGACGCGCAGCTTTTCCCAGGCGGCGGAGCGGCGCTTTGTCACCCAGCCGGCGTTCAGTCGACGTATTCGCAGCCTGGAAGCGGCGCTGGGGCTGACCCTGGTCAATCGCTCACGCACGCCGGTGGAGCTGACGGCGGCGGGGCAATTGTTCCTGGTCACCGCGCGCACGGTGGTCGAACAACTCGGTGAAGTGCTGCGCCATTTGCATCATCTGGAAGGCGGCCAGGGGGAGGTCATGCAGGTGGCGGCGGCTCACTCCCTGGCATTGGGTTTTTTCCCGCGCTGGATCGCCCAACTGCGCAACGAAGGTTTGAACATCGCCACGCGGCTGGTCGCCACCAACGTCGGTGATGCCGTGCACGCCCTGCGCGAAGGCGGCTGCGACCTGATGCTGGCGTTCTACGACCCGGATGCCGCGATGCAGATGGACGCCGAGATCTTTCCCTCGCTGCACCTGGGCAACACCGAAATGCTCCCGGTGTGCGCCGCCGATGCCGATGGCAAGCCGCTGTTCGATCTGGAAGGCGAGGGCAGCGTGCCGTTGCTGGCCTACAGTGCCGGCGCCTTTCTCGGACGCTCGGTGAACCTGCTGCTGCGCCAGCGTGCGCTGCGTTTTACCACCATTTATGAAACCGCCATGGCCGACAGCCTCAAGAGCATGGCGCTGGAAGGTCTGGGTATCGCCTGGGTACCGCAGTTGAGCGTGAGGGCGGAACTGGCCCGCGGCGAGTTGGTGGTGTGTGGCGGGGCGCAATGGCATGTGCCGCTGGAGATTCGGCTGTATCGCTGCGCGCTGGTGCGCAAGGCGAATGTGCGGTTGTTGTGGCGAAAGCTGGAAGGTGGCGCGGCGCAAAATACCTGAGCCCAGTCTCGGGCCCAGCCTCGCGCCCAATTTCAGGCCCAATGCAGGGCAAATGTGGGAGGGGGCTTGCCCCCGATTGCGGTGTGTCAGGCACTGAATATGTCACTGACAGACCGCTATCGGGAGCAAGCCCCCTCCCACAGGGTTTTGCGGTGTATTGGACTGACTCCGGAGTCAATAAAACCGCCGGTTTGGGCGGCAAGACAGATGGTCATCCCAGGGGCTGTTTATCTGGATTATTACGGTATACTGCGCGGCCTTCGGCCGGTCCAACCGGCCTTAATTCGTACACCAAGCCACGCCGGATTTCCCGCGTGGCTTGTTGTTTTTTGACGCGCCTGCGGGCGCCCAGAGAGAAGAGGCACGACGATGAGTGCATTGGTTGGCGTGATCATGGGCTCCAAGTCCGATTGGTCCACCCTTAGCCACACCGCCGATATGCTGGAAAAACTCGGCATTCCGTACGAAGTGAAGGTGGTCTCCGCCCACCGCACCCCGGACTTGCTGTTCCAGTATGCCGATGAAGCAGAATCCCGTGGCATCGAGGTGATCATTGCCGGTGCCGGCGGTGCGGCGCATTTGCCGGGCATGTGTGCAGCCAAGACTCACCTGCCCGTGCTCGGTGTACCGGTGCAGTCGTCAATGCTCTCGGGCGTGGATTCGCTGTTGTCCATCGTGCAGATGCCCGCCGGCATTCCGGTGGCAACCCTGGCGATCGGCAAGGCCGGCGCGATCAACGCCGCGTTGCTGTCCGCCAGTATCCTGGGCGCCAAGCACCCGCAGTTCCATGCGGTGCTGAAAAAATTCCGTGCTGAGCAGACAGACAGCGTGCTGGACAATCCAGACCCACGCATCGCCTGAGGGTGTTGATTGATGAAAATCGGTGTAATCGGTGGCGGCCAACTGGGCCGCATGCTGGCTCTGGCGGGAACCCCGCTGGGGATGAACTTCGCTTTCCTGGACCCGGCGCCGGACGCTTGCGCGGCAGCCCTGGGTGAACACCTGCGCGCGGACTACAGCGACCCGGATCATCTGCGTCAACTGGCCGACGAAGTTGACCTGGTGACCTTCGAGTTCGAAAGCGTCCCGGCCGAAACCGTGGCGTTCCTGTCGCAGTTCGTCCCGGTGTACCCGAGCGCCGAAGCCCTGCGCATCGCGCGCGACCGCTGGTTCGAGAAGAGCATGTTCAAGGACCTGGGCATCCCGACCCCGGCCTTCGCCGACATCCAGTCCCAGGCGGACCTGGACGCCGCCGTCGCCAGCATCGGCCTGCCGGCCGTGTTGAAAACCCGCACCCTGGGGTATGACGGCAAGGGCCAGAAAGTCCTGCGCACGGCGGCCGATGTGGTCGGCACCTTTGCCGAACTGGGCGGCGTCGCGTGCCTGCTGGAAGGCTTCGTGCCGTTCACCGGTGAAGTCTCGCTGATCGCCGTGCGTGCCCGTGACGGCGAAACCCGCTTCTATCCGTTGGTGCACAACACCCACGACAGCGGCATTCTCAAGCTGTCCGTCGCCAGCACCGACCACCCGCTGCAGGCCCTGGCCGAGGATTATTCCAGCCGCGTGCTCAAGCAGCTGGATTACGTTGGCGTGATGGCGTTCGAGTTCTTCGAAGTCGATGGCGGTCTCAAGGCCAACGAAATCGCCCCACGCGTGCACAACTCCGGGCACTGGACCACCGAAGGCGCCGAATGCAGCCAGTTCGAGAACCACCTGCGGGCGGTGGCGGGCTTGCCGTTGGGCTCCACGGCCAAGGTTGGCGAGAGCGCCATGCTCAACTTCATCGGCGTGGTGCCGTCGGTTGAGCGAGTCATGGCGATCGACGATTGCCATGTGCATCACTACGGCAAGGCCTTCAAGGCAGGGCGCAAGGTGGGTCACGCCAACCTGCGCTGCAAGGACCGCGCGACCCTGCAGGCGCAGATCCTCAAGGTCGAAGCGCTGATCGCCGAACAATAAGCTGCATCGTCGCGGGAACCATTAAGGCTCGGCGTCCCTCTGATTGCAGGATGCCAAAGTCTGACTAGGCTTTGGCATGACTCACACCAATCAGAGGGAAATGCCATGGGTATCATTGGAACCATCTTTATCGGCTTGATCGTCGGCCTGCTGGCGCGTTTCCTCAAGCCTGGCGACGACAGCATGGGCTGGATCATGACCATTCTGCTGGGTATCGCCGGCTCCCTGGCTGCAACCTACGGTGGCCAGGCGCTGGGGATCTACCAGGCCGGTCAAGGCGCAGGCTTTATCGGTGCGCTGATCGGTGCGATCGTGCTGCTGGTCATCTACGGCCTGATCAAAAGAAAGTAATCAGCCGACAAAGTCCTCTGCGCTGCGCAGGCGCAGAGGGCTAGAATGCTCGGCACTTGTACTTGCCGAGCCTCTCCATGCGCCGTTTCCTGTTGACTCTCCTCTTGCTGGGCTCAGGCCTGGCCCACGCCGGCGAACTGCCGGAAACCGACTGGCTCGAGCTGATGCCGCTGTCGGATCAGAAAGCCCTCGAAGCCATGCCCGAGATCGATCACAACTCGCCCGAAGCCCAAGGCACCTTTACCGATAAGGGTGGCCTGAAGCAGAGCAAAGGCTTGCCGGCGGTGATGTATTCCACCAAGACCGTGGCGGCCATGAACGGCAAGCACATCCGTATCGGCGGCTACCCGGTGCCGTTGGAAACCGATGCCAAGGGCCGCAGCACCCTGTTCTTTCTCGTGCCGTACCCTGGCGCGTGCATCCATGTGCCGCCACCGCCGCCCAACCAACTGGTGCTGGTGCGCTATCCCAAGGGGCTGAAGCTGGATGATATCTACACGCCGCTGTGGGTGACCGGAACCTTGAAGGTGGAGAAGGTGAATAACGACCTGGCGGACGCGGCGTATGCGCTGGATGCGGGAAAGGTGCGGGTGGTGAAGGAGTCCGATCTCTAACAGCCAACACATAACAATGTGGGAGGGGGCTTGCCCCCTCCCACATTTTTGATTGGGTTTACAAAGGAATGCTGGCGATGCTCACACCCAGGGTGTGGCTTTCGCCGGGCGCCAACGCCACCACGTCGTCCAGCACATTCGCCGTCTCGATGCACAGCATCCCCTGCCAGCCATCGTCGGCCATGTCATCGAAGGCCTTGGCGCGTTCGGTCCATGGGTTCCAGATCACGGTCGATTTCGACCCTTCGCTGGTGAGCTGGATGCGACGCTGCCAGTCCTTGTCGAGGATGCTCAGGCGGGCCGGTGTATCGAGGTAGATACGGTCAGTCTCGGCACTGAAGTGCAGCAGGCCGGACTGGGTTTTCTCGGTCCAGCCATCGGCGGTATCGATATAGGTCGCCCCCTCCACGCCTTCGACCTGCACGTTGCGCACATCGCTGACGGCGAAGTAGGTGTGCAATGCCTGGCTGAAGGTCACGGTGTCAGTGCCACGGTTATGGCTGGTGAGGTGGATATGCAACTGGTCGTCCAGCACCAGGCTCAACGTCAGGTCGACCTGATGAGGCCAGCCAGGAAAGCCGCCTGCCGGTACGGGCAGCGCAAGGTCCACCCGCAACGCCTGGCCTTCAAGCCTGGTTGCGGCTAATTCCCACAACGCCGTCCGCACAAAACCGTGGGCGCCGGCCGGCTGATCGCTTTGACGCATCGCCTTGACGCTCTGCGGGTTGCGCTCGAATACACCAAACCACGGCCAGCACACCGGGACGCCGGTACGAATGCCTTTGCCCTGCTTGAACACCGCCTCGGGGTTCGGCCAGATCAGCGGCTGCTCGCCATCGCGCTGATAACTGAAGAGATGCGCGCCCTGTTGGGCCACCATCAATTCGGCGCCGTTGTGGCGGATGCGCCAGCAGTCCAGCTCGTCGATTTTCACGGTTTCAACGTGGGGCGTCGGCATAACAAAGCTCTCTCAATGGCAGGCAATGGGCAATGGGGCAATTGACCGTGAAACCCCGATGAGGTTTAACGCGCGCGCGACGGAACCGAGCGCGTGCGGCCGCTGCCGTCGATGGCGACGAACACGAACACCGCCTCTGTCACCTTGCGCCATTCGCTGGACAGCGGGTCGTCGCTCCACACTTCGACCATCATCTGGATCGAGCTGCGGCCGATTTCCAGGGCCTGGGTATAGAAGGACAACTGCGCGCCCACCGCGACCGGGACCAGGAATGCCATGCGATCAATGGCCACGGTGGCTACACGTCCGCCGGCCACCTTGCTGGCCATTGCCGTGCCGGCCAGGTCCATCTGCGCGACCAGCCAGCCACCGAAGATATCGCCAAAACCGTTGGTTTCACGTGGAAGTGCAGTGATTTGCAGGGCGAGATCGCCTTGCGGGATAGGATCTTCTTGTTCGAGTTCGATCATGCCGAGGGCCTCTGACCCGTGACGCTTCATGGGTATTTCAAGTGGATAGCCGTCTTCTGGAAAAACGTTTCAGCACCAACATACACCGCTCGATGCGTTTCTCGTAAGGCGAACTAAAGGGAAACTCTGCCAAATCGGCTGGATGGCGCCCAACAACGTTTTGGCACAGCAGCCCGTCAAGACTGGGGTTCCTGCGCTTGCACGGGCGAGTATATCGGGACGCTGGCGCGACGACGACCACCTGAGGCTCATTTGGTCGGTAAATAGACGCTGTATCGGGGCTTTTGCGCGCAACTGTTTTCATAGCGCTGTGCTTTTTCAGGCGATTTGCTATCTTGCCAGACCCGCCGCAAGTCACGGGCGTGCAGTCCTTTACGCTGATTACTATAAGAGAAGCCTTGCCATGTCCTCCGTGCCCGCAAGCAGTGCGCAACCGTCGCGCCCGCTGACCCGCAACGACTACAAAACCCTGTCGCTGTCTGCCTTGGGCGGGGCGCTGGAATTCTACGACTTCATCATTTTCGTATTTTTCGCCACCGTGGTCGGGAAACTGTTCTTCCCCGTCGACATGCCCGAATGGCTGCGCATGATGCAGACCTTCGGCATCTTCGCCGCCGGCTACCTGGCTCGCCCGCTGGGCGGCATCATCATGGCGCACTTCGGCGACCTGCTGGGCCGCAAGAAAATGTTCACCCTGAGCATCTTCATGATGGCCGTGCCGACCTTGATCATGGGGCTGCTGCCGACCTACGCGCAGATCGGCCTGTGGGCACCGCTCCTGCTGCTGTTGATGCGCGTGATCCAGGGCGCGGCGATTGGCGGCGAGGTACCGGGCGCCTGGGTATTCGTCTCCGAACACGTCCCGCCACGTCACATCGGCTACGCCTGCGGCACACTCACCAGCGGCCTCACCGCCGGTATTTTGCTGGGCTCGCTGGTAGCCACCGCGATTAATACGGCCTATACCCCGGAGCAGGTCTCCGATTACGCCTGGCGGATCCCCTTCCTGCTCGGCGGTGTCTTCGGCCTGCTGTCGGTGTACCTGCGCCGCTGGCTGCATGAAACGCCGATCTTCGCCGAGATGCAGCAACGCAAGACCCTGGCCGCCGAACTGCCGTTGCGCGCGGTACTGCGTGACCACCGTGGCGCCATCGTGCTGTCGATGCTGCTGACCTGGCTGCTGTCGGCCGGCGTCGTGGTGGTCATCCTGATGACCCCGACCGTGCTGCAGACCGTCTACCACTTCAGCCCCACGGTTGCGTTGCAGGCCAACAGCCTGGCTATCGTGACCCTGAGCCTGGGTTGCATTGCCTCGGGTGCCCTGGCCGACCGTTTTGGTGCCGGGCGTGTGCTGGTCACCGGTTGCGCGTTGTTGCTGGCCACTTCCTGGACGCTGTACCACAGCCTCATGGCCCACCCGGACTGGCTGTTCCCGCTGTACGCCTTGACCGGCCTGTTTGTCGGCACCATCGGTGTGGTGCCCTACGTGATGGTTAAAGCCTTCCCACCGGTGGTGCGTTTCAGCGGCCTGTCGTTCTCCTACAACGTGGCCTACGCCGTGTTTGGCGGGCTGACGCCATTGGCGGTGTCACTGCTGATGAAGGAAAGCCCGATGGGCCCGTCCTACTATGTCGCCGCCCTGTGTGTGATGGGGATGGTGGTGGGCGGGTATCTGTGGAAGCGTTCCCGCTGAGCTTGATCGTTCCCACGCTCCCGCGTGGGAATGCCGCCTGGGACGCTCTGCGTCCCGCCGCCGCAAGACGCGAGCCCTGCGCTGGGTGACGCGGAGCGTCACGGGATGCATTCCCACGCAGAGCGTGGGAACGAGCGTCAAGCCTTCGCTTTCGATAGTGGCCTTTCATCTAACTGTCACATTGCAGACATAGAGTGTTCACACGGCCTCTCGATACTTGGCCCCGATCCAACTATCCCTATCTGCTAGGAGCAAGGCATGAAACTGAAACGTTTGATGGCGGCAATGACATTTGTCGCTGCTGGCGTCGCGACCGCCAACGCGGTGGCTGCTGGCGTTGACCCGGCGATCCCGGCTTACGTCAAGACCACTGGTGTGTCGGGCAACCTGTCCAGCGTCGGTTCCGATACCCTGGCAAACCTGATGACCTTGTGGGCCGAGGGTTATAAAAAGGAATACCCGAACGTCAACATCCAGATTCAAGCGGCCGGCTCTGCCACCGCGCCACCTGCGCTGACTGAAGGCACCTCCAACCTGGGCCCGATGAGCCGCAAGATGAAGGACACCGAACTGGCGGCCTTCGAGCAGAAGTACGGCTACAAGCCAACCGCAATCCCGGTAGCTGTGGATGCACTGGCGGTATTCGTGCACAAGGACAACCCGATCCAGCACCTGACCATGGAACAGGTCGACGCGATCTTCTCCTCGACGCGCTTGTGCGGCGCTAAAGCCGACGTGAAAACCTGGGGTGACCTGGGCGTGACCGGCGACCTGGCCAACAAGCCGGTTCAACTGTTCGGCCGTAACTCGGTATCCGGCACCTACGGCTACTTCAAGGAAGAAGCCCTGTGCAAAGGCGACTACAAGCCTAACGTGAACGAACAACCTGGCTCGGCCTCGGTCGTGCAGTCGATCAGCTCCTCGCTGAACGGCATCGGTTACTCGGGCATCGGCTACAAGACCGCCAGCGTGAAAACCGTGGCCCTGGCCAAGAAAGGCAGCACTGAGTTCATCGAGGACAGCGAAGAAAACGCCCTGAACGGCAAATACCCGCTGTCGCGTTTCCTCTACGTTTACGTCAACAAAGCTCCGAACAAGCCTCTGGCACCGCTGGAAGCCGAGTTCGTGAAACTGGTGCTGTCCAAACAGGGCCAGGAAGTTGTCGTGAAAGACGGTTACATCCCGCTGCCAGCAAAAGTTGCCGCCAAGGCCCTGGCTGACCTGGGTCTGAAAGAAGGCAACTAAGTAGCTGGGCTGGGTAAAACCAGCCTTTCTGTAGGAGCGAGCTTGCTCGCGAAGATCGTCAACGATAACGCGCCGTTTCTGAATCAACGCGGCGCCCTGTCGCCTTTCGCGAGCAAGCTCGCTCCTACAGAAACTCCTAATTTCAAGTCCGCTGCCAGCTATGCTTCGCGGCGGATTTCCTGCGTCACTGCATTGTCATCTTTCTGTCATACAGGATCGCTAGGGTGTGCGCATGAATGATCTGGCCAATTCCACCATGACGACAACTTCTCCCCCCAAGCGCATTGATTTCAATACGCCTGAGCTGCAACGCAAGCGCCGCATTCGCGCGCTCAAAGACCGTTTGACTCGTTGGTATGTGCTGGTCGGCGGCCTCGCCGTTCTCGGCGCAATCACCCTGATTTTCTTCTTCCTCGCCTACGTGGTTGCGCCGTTGTTCCAGGGTGCTTCGCTGACCAAGGAAGAAGCGCTCACACCGGCCTGGATCCAGGACGCCGGCAAGCCGCTGATGATTTCTCTGGAAGAACAGAACCAGGTCGCCATGCGGGTTTCCGACAAGGGCCAGGCGCTGTTCTTCGATGTCACTACCGGTGCCGAACTCAAGCGTGTCGACCTAGCGCTGCCGGCAGGCGCGAGCGTAGCGTCGATTGGTGAAGACCAGCCGGGCAGCCCGCTGGTGATCCTCGGCTTGTCCAATGGCCAGTCCCTGGTGTTCCGTCACACCTATAAGGTGTCATACCCGGACGGCAAGAAAACCATCACGCCTGCGATTGAGTACCCCTACGGTGAAACGCCTATCGTGCTCGACGATACCGGCCGCCCGTTGGAGCACGTCGCCCTCAATGCCACGGATTCGTCGCTGGTGGTTGCAGGCTCGGCCGGTTCGCACTTGAACGTGCTGACCCTGAGTCGCGAAGAAAACATGATGACCGGCGAAGTCACCAGCGAGCAGAAACGTGTCGAACTGCCGCAAATGACCGAGCCGGTGAAGGCGATCTTCATCGACCCGCGCCAGCAATGGTTGTATGTGATCAACGGTCGCGCCCTGGCCGATGTGTTCAGCCTGCGCGACAAGAGTCTCAACGGTCGCTACAAGCTGCTGGAAGACGGCAATGCCGAAGTCACCGCCAGCACCCAGCTGGTGGGCGGCATCTCGCTGATCATCGGTAACTCCAAGGGCGGATTGGCCCAGTGGTTCATGGCCCGCGATCCGGACGGCGAGCAACGCCTCAAGCAGATCCGTACCTTCCAGATGGGCACTGCGCCCATCGTGGAAATTACCGCCGAAGAGCGTCGCAAAGGCTTCACCGCCCTCGACGCTTTCGGCCAGTTCGGCGTGTTCCATAGCACCGCGCACCGTACCTTGCTGGTCGATCCAGTGGTTGACGGCCAAGGCGTGTTCGGCCTGTCGCCACGGGCCAACCGCGTCATCGTCGAAGCCGGTGGCAAGCTGCAACCGTTGCTGCTCGACAACCCGCACCCGGAAGTGTCGTGGAGCGCGCTGTGGAGCAAGGTCTGGTACGAGAACTACGACGAGCCCAAGTACGTCTGGCAATCGACCGCCGCCAACACCGACTTCGAACCCAAGATGAGCCTGGCGCCGCTGACTTTCGGTACGTTGAAAGCCGCGTTCTACGCGATGCTGCTCGCCGCACCGCTGGCTGTAGCCGCCGCGATCTACACCGCTTACTTCATGGCCCCGAGCCTGCGCCGCAAGGTCAAGCCGGTGATCGAATTGATGGAAGCGATGCCCACGGTGATCCTCGGCTTCTTCGCCGGCCTGTTCCTGGCGCCTTATGTGGAAGGGCATCTGCCGGGGATTTTCAGCCTGCTGATGCTGTTGCCGATTGGCATCCTGGTAGCCGGCTTTGTGTTCAGCCGTTTGCCTGAGTCGATCCGCCTGCGGGTGCCGGATGGCTGGGAAAGCGCGATCCTGATCCCGGTGATCCTGTTCGTGGGCTGGCTGTCGCTGTACATGAGCCCGTATCTGGAGACCTGGTTCTTCGGCGGCGACATGCGCATGTGGATTTCCCATGACCTGGGCATCACCTACGACCAGCGCAACGCCCTGGTGGTCGGCCTGGCCATGGGTTTTGCGGTCATCCCGAACATCTACTCCATCGCCGAAGACGCCGTGTTCAGTGTGCCGCGCGGCCTGACCCTGGGCTCCCTGGCCCTCGGTGCCACGCCCTGGCAGACCATGACCCGCGTAGTGATCCTGACTGCCAGCCCGGGCATCTTCTCCGCGCTGATGATCGGCATGGGCCGCGCCGTGGGCGAGACCATGATCGTGCTGATGGCCACCGGTAACACGCCGGTGATGGAGATGAACCTGTTCGAAGGCCTGCGCACCCTGGCGGCCAACGTCGCAGTGGAAATGCCCGAGTCGGAAGTGGGCGGCAGTCACTACCGCGTGCTGTTCCTCTCGGCGCTGGTGCTGCTGCTGTTCACGTTCATCATGAATACCCTCGCCGAGCTGATCCGTCAGCGTCTGCGCAAGAAATACTCGTCGCTTTAAGAAAGGTAGAAGTCTGTGAAACAGAACTCCCTGAATGGATGGTTCAAGAGCGGCGCCCCCGGCGTCTGGATCAGCGGTGGCGCAGTGTCCATCGCGGTCATCATGACCATTGGTTTGCTGGCGGTGATTGCGGTGCGCGGTCTGGGCCATTTCTGGCCGGCCGACCTGATCCAGGCCAACTACAGCGTACCGGGCCAGGCCAACCATATCGTCATCGGCGAAGTGGTGCAGAAGGAAGAAGTGCCGCGCGAGCGCCTGAAAAGCGCCGGCCTGCCGGTGCCCGACGAGGGCCCGGAGTTCATGACCCGCGAGCTGATCAAGGTCGGCAACCGCGACTTGAACGGCAATGACTTCACCTGGATCGTCGGCGAATGGTTGAAGGACCAGACCAGGCCGGTGCAGTTGATGACCATCGAGCGGCGTGAATGGGGCAACTTCTACGGCACCCTGGTCAACGTCAAGCAGGATGGCAAGATCATCGCCGAAGGCGAGGCCGCGTGGCCGGAGTTGCAAGCCCGTGTGGAGCGCGTCAACAAGCTCGCCGCCCAGCTCAAGAGCCTGGAAAAAACCGATATCGGCGCGATCAACGCCGGGCTGGAGCGCGTTCGCCTGCACGGTCGCAAGCTGGAGCTGGAAGGCAAGCTTGACGCCGCCGCCCAGGCTGACATGGACGCCGACCGCGCCGAACTGAATGCCCGCTACCAGGACATCGAAGCGCGCCTGGCCGACCTGCACGCCCAATTCAACCGCGACGCGCTGACGGCCCGGGACGGCAACGGCAAGGAAATCGAAATAGGTATCGGCAAGGTGGTGCACGCCTACCAGCCGAACGCCATGGGCACCCTGACCAAGATCGGCTTCTACTTCAGCAAGGTCTGGGAGTTCTTGAGCGACGACCCACGGGAAGCCAACACCGAAGGCGGGATCTTCCCGGCTATCTTCGGCACCGTGATGATGACCCTGATCATGGCGATGATCGTCACGCCGTTCGGCGTGCTGGCGGCGGTGTACTTGCGTGAGTACGCCAAGCAGAACACCCTGACGCGGATCATCCGCATCGCGGTCAACAACCTGGCGGGCGTGCCGGCCATCGTCTACGGCGTGTTTGGCCTGGGCTTTTTCGTGTACGTACTGGGTGGCTCGGTGGACCGGCTGTTCTTCGCCGAAGCCCTGCCGGCGCCGACCTTCGGCACGCCGGGGCTGCTCTGGGCCTCGCTGACCCTGGCATTGCTGGCGGTGCCGGTGGTGATCGTGGCCACCGAAGAAGGCCTGGCGCGGATTCCTCGCACCGTGCGCGAAGGGTCCCTGGCGCTCGGCGCGACCAAGGCGGAAACGCTGTGGAAGATCGTGCTGCCGATGGCCAGCCCGGCGATGATGACCGGCATGATCCTCGCCGTGGCCCGTGCCGCCGGTGAAGTGGCGCCGTTGATGCTGGTCGGCGTGGTGAAGCTGGCCCCGTCGCTGCCGCTGGACGGCAACTACCCGTACCTTCACCTAGACCAGAAGATCATGCACCTGGGCTTCCATATCTATGACGTCGGCTTCCAGAGCCCCAACGTCGAAGCGGCGCGACCGCTGGTCTACGCCACCGCCCTGCTGCTGGTGATGGTGATCGCCACGCTCAACCTGTCGGCGGTGTGGATTCGTAACCACCTGCGCGAGAAATACAAAGCGCTGGACAGCTGATAACCCAGTAGGAGCGAGCTTGCTCGCGAGAAACGCAAGGGCACCGCGTTCATTCAGGCGCCCCGCGTTATCGTTAACGAGCTTCGCGAGCAAGCTCGCTCCTACAGAAGAATGATGTAACCGCAGGCCTTTCGCCGCGGCTCACTGAAATGAATTGGTAGCACAGGGAGCATCCCATGCAACACGAAACCCATTCCCACGGCATCAACATGTCGGCCCTGGGACGCGACAAGCAAAGCCTGAGCCTGGCCCAGGAAACCGTGGCCATCGAAGTGCCGGGCCTGAGTCTCTACTACGGCGACAAGCAGGCGCTGTTCGACGTCAGCATGAACATCCCCAAGCAGCGCGTGACCGCCTTCATCGGCCCGTCCGGCTGCGGCAAGTCCACGTTGCTGCGCACGTTCAACCGCATGAACGACCTGGTGGACGGTTGCCGCGTGGAAGGTGCCATCAACCTCTACGGCACCAACATCTACCGCAAGGGCGAAGACGTGGCCGAGTTGCGTCGCCGCGTGGGCATGGTGTTCCAGAAGCCCAACCCGTTCCCCAAGACCATCTATGAAAACGTGGTCTACGGCCTGCGCATCCAGGGCATCAACAAAAAACGCATCCTCGACGAAGCGGTCGAGTGGGCGCTCAAGGGCGCAGCGCTGTGGGACGAGGTCAAGGATCGCCTGCACGAGTCGGCCCTTGGTTTGTCCGGTGGTCAGCAACAGCGTCTGGTCATCGCCCGTACCATCGCCGTGGAGCCTGAAGTGCTGCTGCTCGACGAACCGTGCTCGGCCCTCGACCCGATCTCCACGCTCAAGGTCGAAGAGCTGATCTACGAACTCAAGTCCAAGTTCACCATCGTCATCGTGACCCACAACATGCAGCAGGCCGCGCGGGTGTCCGATTACACCGCATTCATGTACATGGGCAAGCTGGTGGAGTTCGGCGATACCGATACCCTGTTCACCAATCCGGCGAAAAAGCAGACCGAAGACTACATCACCGGTCGCTACGGCTAGGAAGCCGTGGTTCTGATTGCACTGACGCTGCGGTTCTCCGCACCTTACCGGACGCTCCAAGGACGCCAACATGATTAGCAAAGAAGGCCTTACCCACCACATCTCCGCGCAGTTCAACGCCGAGCTCGAGGAAGTGCGCAGCCACCTCCTGGCGATGGGCGGCCTGGTGGAGAAGCAAGTCAACGATGCGGTCACCGCGCTGATCGAGGCCGATTCGGGCCTGGCCCAGCAGGTGCGTGAGATCGATGACCAGATCAATCAGATGGAACGCAACATCGATGAGGAATGCCTGCGCATCCTGGCCCGCCGCCAGCCCGCGGCTTCCGACCTGCGTTTGATCATCAGCATCTCCAAGTCGGTGATCGACCTCGAGCGTATCGGCGACGAAGCCACCAAAATCGCCCGCCGCGCCATCCAGCTGTGCGAAGAAGGCGAAGCGCCGCGTGGGTACGTGGAAGTGCGCCACATCGGCGACCAGGTGCGCAACATGGTGCGCGATGCCCTCGACGCGTTTGCGCGGTTCGATGCGGACCTGGCGCTGTCGGTGGCCCAGTACGACAAAGTCATCGATCGCGAATACAAGACCGCCTTGCGTGAGCTGGCCACCTACATGATGGAAGACCCGCGCTCTATCTCGCGCGTCTTGAGCATCATCTGGGTGCTGCGCTCGCTGGAGCGCATCGGCGACCACGCGCGCAATATCTCGGAATTGGTGATTTACCTGGTACGCGGCACCGACGTTCGGCACATGGGCCTCAAGCGCATGAAAGCCGAAGTTGAAGGCAGCGCTGATCTTATCCCTAATGTTCCGGGCGAATCTGACGATAAGTAAGGTTGCCCGAGAAATTAACGCCCGGCCATTGGTCGGGCGTTTTCGTTTGTGGCGAGCGGAACTGATTGCGGACGGGGCGTAATAAGTCCTAACGTGACTGCAGAGTTTTGGCAAAATGCCATCATGGGCGTGCTGCCAGCCAAGGTTTTATAGGATGAAGGGTCGATGAGTAAAGTCAGTGTGTTGGTGGTGGATGACGCCTCGTTTATTCGCGACCTGGTGAAGAAGTGCCTGCGCAACTACTTCCCGGGGATCAAGATCGAAGATGCGGTGAACGGCAAGAAGGCGCAATCCATTCTGATGCGCGAGACCTTCGACCTGGTGCTGTGCGACTGGGAAATGCCGGAGATGTCCGGGCTTGAGCTGTTGACCTGGTGCCGCGAGCAAGCCCACCTGAAGGCCATGCCGTTCGTGATGGTGACCAGCCGGGGTGACAAGGAAAACGTGGTGCAGGCCATCCAGGCCGGCGTGTCCGGTTACGTCAGCAAGCCATTCACCAACGAACAGTTGCTGAACAAGGTCAAGCAGGCCCTGCACAAGATCGGCCGCCTCGACGCGTTGATCGCCAGCGCGCCGACCAAGATGAGCTCGGCGTTCGGCAACGACTCCCTGAGCGCACTGACCGGTGGCAAGCCCGAAGCGGTCAAGTCGGCGCCGGTGGCGGCTGCCCCGAATAAAGGCCTGCTCAACAGCGCGCCTGTTGCCGCTGTCCCGGCCGCATCGCCCGCCAGCGGCCGTGGCCAGGGCCAGTTGCGCCTGTCCAGCGGCACCCAGCAATGCGTGATCAAGGCGCTGAGCATCAAGGAGGCGTTGTTGGTGGTGCGTCGCGGTGAGGTCCTGCCCCAGGTCCTGGAAAGCGCCGTGCTCGACCTCGAACAGGGCGAGAACGCTGAAGTGGCACGCCTCAATGGCTACCTGCACGCCATCGTTGCCTACGAGCCCAGGCCCGACAGCGACTGGCTGCAACTGACCTTCCGGTTTATCGACCAGGATGCGCAGAAGCTGGACTACATCTCCCGCCTGATCGCCCGTGGCACCGCGCAGAAGCACTTTGTGCCGGGTGCGTGATCTACAGAGCACCGCCTGACCAATGTGGGAGGGGGCTTGCCCCCTCCCACATTGGTAGTCAATCCAGCATCAGCACCTTGGCCAGCACGATCTTCGGCCCTTTCATCTTCTTGATGATGATCCGCAAGCCTTCAACCTCCAGCACTTCTTCCTCTTCCGGCACCCGTTTCAAGGTGTCGTAGATCAGGCCCGCCAGGGTTTCGGCCTCGATGTGGTCCAGGTCGATGCCGAGCAGGCGTTCGACCTTGAACAGCGGCGTGTCGCCACGCACCAGCAGCTTGCCCGGCTGGTAGGCGAGGATGCCGCGTTCGGCCTTGCGGTGTTCATCCTGGATATCGCCGACCAGCACTTCCAGCACGTCTTCCATGGTCAGGTAGCCAATGATCTTGCCATCGGCTTCCTCCACCAGGGCGAAGTGCGCACCGCCTTTGCGGAACTGCTCGAGCAACTGCGACAAAGGCATGTGCCGCGAAACGCGCTCCAGCGGGCGGGTCAGTTCGGCCAGGTTGAACGACTCGGGGATATGGTCCAGGGCCGCCAGTTCCAGCAGCAGGTCCTTGATATGCAACAGGCCCACGAACTCGTTGCGCACGGCGTCATACACCGGGTAACGGCTGAATTTGTGGCGACGGAACAGCGCCAGGATTTCCTTGAGTGGGGCGTTGAAATCCAGGGTGACCAGGTCTTCCCGGGAGTTGGCCCAGTCCACCACTTCCAGTTCGCCCATTTCCACGGCGGAGGCGAGTACGCGCATGCCTTGGTCGCTCGGGTCCTGGCCACGGCTGGAGTGCAGGATCAGCTTGAGCTCTTCGCGGCTGTAATGGTGTTCGTGATGCGGGCCGGGCTCGCCTTGGCCGGCGATGCGCAGGATTGCGTTGGCGCTGGCGTTGAGCAGGTAGATCGCCGGGTACATCGCCCAGTAGAACAGGTACAGCGGCACGGCGGTCCACAGCGACAGCAATTCGGGTTTGCGGATGGCCCAGGATTTGGGGGCCAGCTCGCCGACCACAATGTGCAGGTAGGAAATCACGAAGAAGGCGGCAAAGAACGACACGCCCTTGATCACCTCCGGCGACTCGACGCCTACCGCGCCCAGCAACGGCTCGAGGATGTGCGCAAACGCCGGTTCACCGACCCAGCCCAGGCCCAGGGAGGCGAGGGTGATACCCAGCTGGCAGGCCGACAGGTAGGCGTCGAGCTGGCTGTGCACGGTGCGCAGGATCTGCCCGCGCCAGCCGTTGGTGTGGGCGATGGCCTCGACCCGGGTCGAGCGCAGTTTGACCATGGCAAATTCCGCGGCAACGAAGAAGCCGTTGAGCAGTACCAGGACCAGTGCAAAAAGAATCATGCCGAAATCGGCGAAAAGTGTCGCGAGGGTGATGCCAGGGGAAGGGTCCATGATGGGGTTTTGCAGGTTCCGTATGTTCAATAGGGGGAAAGCGGGCCTGAAAGGCAGGCGCAAGTCGGCCAATGTAGCGGCTGACGGGGCGCTTGCCTAGTGGCTGCTGCCGGGCGGGGCCTGGAATACGCCCTCCAAGACACTGCAGGTCCAAATGTGGGAGGGGGCTTGCCCCCGATAGCAGGGTGTCAGTCAACACATCTGCTACTGATACACCGCTATCGGGAGCGAGCCCCCTCCCACATTCAAATTAGTGCCGTGGCTGAGTTATTCGTCATTCCCGACGAGCTGCGACCGCGTCACCTGCGCCGGCGGAAAGTGGCAGGTAAAGGTACTGCCATGCCCCAGCACGCTGCTGATCTCCAGGCGTGCCCGATGGCGCAGCAGCACATGCTTGACGATCGCCAGGCCCAGCCCGGTGCCGCCGGTATTGGAGTTGCGGCTGGAATCGACGCGGTAGAAGCGTTCGGTCAGGCGTGGCAGATGCTTGGCGTCGATACCGATGCCGGAGTCCTGCACGCTCAGGTGTGCGCCCTGTTCGTCGGCCCACCAGCGGATGCGGATGTTGCCCTTGTCCTGGGTGTACTTCACCGCGTTGAACACCAAATTGGAGAACGCACTGCGCAGCTCGCCTTCACTGCCCTTGAGCAGCACCGTCGGGTCGGCGTCCAGCGTGATCTGCTGGCCGCGTTCGCCGGAGAGCGCCTGGGCGTCGTTCTTGATGGTTTTCAACAGGCTTTGCACCGCCACCGGGTGGTTATCGGAGGGGTAGTCTGTGGCCTCAAGCTTGGCCAGCAGCAGCAAGTCATTGAGCAGGGTTTGCATGCGCGAGCCTTGCTGCTGCATCTGCTGCAGGGCGCGGCTCCAACGCGGGTTGATCTCGTCGACATTGTCCAGCAGCGTCTCCAGGTAGCCGCAGATCACCGTCAACGGCGTGCGCAGCTCGTGGGAGACGTTGGCGACGAAGTCCTTGCGCATCTGTTCCAGCTGATGGATGCGGGTCACGTCGCGCACCAGCATCAAGTGCTCATTGTTGCCGTAGCGCGTCAGGTACAGCTGGATGCGCACGCGATCGTTGGTGGGCGAGGGGATTTCCAGGGCCTCTTCGTAGTTGTCCTGCTCGAAGTATTCCTTGAAGCGCGGGTGGCGCACCAGGTTGGTCACCGGCTGGCCGCTGTCCTGGGGCGTCTTGAGGCCCAGCAGGGTCTCGGCGGCGCGGTTCCACCATTCCAGGTTGCCGTCGCTGTCGAGCATGATCACCGCGTCCTTGAGCGCGGCGGTGGACTCCTGTACCCGGTCGATCACCGCCTGCAGGCGCCCGCGCACCCGTTGGTCGCGGCGCTGCAAGTGGTAAATGCTGTCGAACACTTCGCCCCACAGGCCGTAGCCGTCGGGCGGTGCTTCGTCGGGTTTGTGCTGGCGCAGCCATTCATGCAGGCGCAGCAGTTGCTTGAGGGTCCAGCCCAGGTACAGCGCGATGCCGATGGCCAGGCTCCAGCCGTAATAACCACTGATCAACCCGACCAGCAGGCAACCGGTGACGAGCAGGAGCATGTGGCGAATCAGGGTGCCATGCCAGTTTTGGTTCACTTGAACATGCGTCCTTGTCAGCTGTTAAGTCAGGCTCTTGAGTCTACAACCAGCTGGCTCAGCCCTTGGTAGAAAACCGGTAGCCCGTGCCGCGCACGGTTTGTACCAGATTCTCATAGGCATCGCCCAAGGCTTTGCGCAGACGGCGGATATGCACGTCCACGGTGCGCTCCTCCACGTACACATTGCCGCCCCACACCTGGTCCAGCAGTTGGCCGCGGGTGTAGGCGCGTTCCTGGTGGGTCATGAAAAACTGCAACAGACGGTATTCGGTCGGGCCCATCTCAGCCGGCTTGCCGTCGATGGTCACGCGGTGGCTGATCGGGTCCAGGATCAGGCCGTCGACTTCGATGGGGGCTTCGCCGTCGGTCGGGCCGGCTCGGCGCAGCACGGCCTTGAGGCGCGCTACCAGCTCTCGCGGGGAGAAAGGCTTGGTGATGTAGTCATCGGCGCCGACTTCCAGGCCCTGGATCTTGTTGTCCTCTTCGCCCTTGGCGGTGAGCATGATGATCGGGATATCCCCGGTCAGCTCGTCACGCTTGAGGCGCCGGGCCAGCTCGATACCGGAAGTGCCGGGCAGCATCCAGTCGAGCAGGATCAGATCCGGCTTGCGGTCGACGATAATGGCATGGGCCTGCTGGGAGTTCTCCGCCTCCAGGCAGTCGTAGCCGGCCATTTCCAACGCAACGGCGATCATCTCGCGAATGGGCGCTTCGTCGTCAACAATCAGAATGCTCCTGCCAACCATGCTCAAAAATCCTCTTTGTCATTTAACTGTCTTGCGCCGCATTAGATAACGGAATTATTGCAGTCGTGTGACAGTAATTTAGTCCCTTGGGCAATTCACGGCACTCTGGACTACCCTTTGGGTCCGAATCCTGACAACCACAAAAGGAAGGTTCCGATGACTTACAGCACGATTTCCTGGAAAGCCCTGCTGGTAACGGCCGCGTTGACGCTGCCGGGCCTGGCGTTTGCCGCAGAACCTGCGATGACGAAAGACGGGATGCTGGTGGATCACAAAGGCCTGACGCTCTACACCTTCGACAAGGACGCCGACGGCAAGTCTGCGTGCAAGGACCAGTGCGCGACCAACTGGCCGCCGCTGAAGGCGGAGTCTACGGATACCAAGGCTGGCGACTGGACAGTGATTACTCGCGACGATCAGACCAGTCAATGGGCCTACAAAGGCAAGCCGGTCTACACCTACAAGGATGACAAGAAAGCCGGTGACAAGACCGGGGATGGCAAGGGTGGGGCTTGGCATATCATCAAGCCTTGACTGCGCGGCGCTGCTGAAATCATCGGGGGCAAGCCCCCTCCCACAGTTGATGGGTGAACACCTTAAAATGTGGGAGGGGGCTTGCCCCCGATGGCGTCGCTACAGCCACCGCAACCCTCTCAGCGAACCGCGTAATCCACCACAATCCCCACAAAAATCGCCAACCCGGCCCAGTGGTTGTGCAAAAACGCCTTGAAGCACTTCATGCGGTCCCGGTCCCGGGTGTACCAGAACTCCCAGGCAAAACAGCCTGCCGCCGCCAGCAGCCCCAAGTGAAACCAGCCGCCCAGCTCGAACCGAGCCCCGGCGAGCAACAGGCACACCAGCGCCAGGCCCTGCAGGGTGAGAATGATCACACGGTCAGCATCACCGAACAGGATCGCGGTGGATTTCACGCCGATCCTCAAGTCGTCGTCGCGGTCGGTCATCGCGTAATAGGTGTCGTAACCCACTGTCCACAACAGGTTGGCGATGTACAGCAGCCACGCCTCGGCCGGCAGATGCCCGGTTTCGGCCGTGAACGCCATCGGCATGCCCCAGGAGAACGCCGCGCCCAGCACCACCTGCGGGTAATAGGTGTAACGCTTCATGAACGGATAGCTTGCCGCCAGCGCCAGCCCGCCAAGGGACAGCAGGATAGTGCTGGCGTTGGTCAGCAGCACCAGCAGGAAACTGATACCCATCAGCAGCGCAAAAAACACCAGCGCCTCTTTCGAACTGATCTTGCCGCTGACCAGCGGACGTTGCTCGGTGCGCTTCACATGCCCGTCGACCTTGCGGTCGGCCCAGTCGTTGATCACGCAGCCACCGGCACGGGTCAGTACCACTCCCAGCACGAAAATCACGATATTGAGCAGCGACGGCGAGCCCTTGCCGGCGATCCACAGCGCCCATAGCGTCGGCCACAGCAGCAGGTAGATACCGATGGGCTTGTCCATGCGCGTCAGTTGAATGAAATCCCAGGCCCTGGGGTTCAGGCGATTCAAGGATTTGAGCACACGTTGGTACATCAGCGGTTCTCCGGATGGTCATGCAGCACCTGCCACACACTCGGCAGGAAGACTTCCGCCACCAGCACGCTCAGCGCCCCGCGATCGAAGCGCGAGCGGCGCGCCCACAGCCCGTCGGCCTGATCCGCAGCGGGTAGCCAATGTGCCGGGTAATGGCACACCTCGATCGGCTGACGGGTAAAGGCGCGGTCGCAGAACAACAACTCGCCCAGCGACCGACTGCCCAGCTCATCCATATGCAAGCCGTCGCCCTGCAAGGCGCCGCGTGACGCGACACTGCGGGCAAACACCCAGGGTTGGCCATGCCCGCGCAAATACACCTCGCGTACCCAGCCGACAGTGGCAGGCGGCAGGGCCAGCGCCGCGCATTCATCGTCGCGCAACGGTTGCCAGCCCTCGAGCAGCGGCGTCACGCTGAAATTGCCGGCGGACAGCCCAGTCAGCCGCCGCGTCAGCGAGCCTTCATCGAACAGCCAATCGAGGGTCAAGGGCGCAGGCATCGGGCTCAGAAGGCTCTGGGGCAGCCATCGGCAAGCATCGGAAGGGGCGATTGAGTGCGGCACGGCAAGTCAATATTGGCAGCAAAAGAGGCGGCGAGCTTACCATGGCGTCCTGAACTTTTGCCGGGCTGAACCCGCCGTTTAAGCCAATCCTACTTGCATCTGCCGGCTGCGATCAGTACAAACGCCCTGAGCCGAGCGGCAGCGCTGGTCTATCGACCGTCGGCCAAGATGCCTGGACCCTGAGGAAGTACGTAATGAAAAAGTGGCAATGTATCGTCTGTGGCCTGATCTATGACGAAAAAGATGGCTGGCCGGATGACGGAATCGCTCCGGGCACCCTGTGGCAGGACGTCCCGGAAGACTGGCTGTGCCCGGACTGCGGCGTAGGCAAAATGGATTTCGAAATGATCGAAATCGGCTAATTTGAAGTTTACGAAACTTACTACAAGGAGAAAGGAATGAACTCACCTGTCGTGATCATCGGCACAGGATTGGCCGGTTACAACGTGGCCCGGGAGTTTCGCAAGCTCGACAGCGACACCCCATTGCTGCTGATCACCGCGGATGACGGGCGCTCCTACTCCAAGCCCATGCTCTCCACCGGTTTTGGCAAGAACAAGGAAGCCGATGGCCTGAGCATGGCCGAACCTGGCGCCATGGCCGAGCAACTCAAGGCCCAGGTACGCACCCACACCCGTATCAGCGGCATTGACCCGGGCCACAAGCGCTTGTGGATCGGCGAGGAGTCGGTGACCTACCGCGACCTGATCCTCGCCTGGGGCGCCGAGACCGTGCGTGTTCCGGTCGAGGGTGACGCCGCCGAGCTGATTTTCCCGATCAACGATCTTGAAGACTATGCGCGCTTTCGCGCCGCCGCTGCCGGCAAACGCCGCGTGCTGTTGCTCGGCGCCGGCCTGATCGGCTGCGAATTTGCCAACGACCTGATCCTTGGCGGCTATGAAGTCGACCTGGTCGCGCCGTGCGAGCAAGTCATGCCGACCCTGCTGCATCCGGCGGCCGCGGCTGCGGTGCAGGCCGGGCTGGAAGGCATTGGCGCGCGCTTCCACCTGGGGCCGGTACTCAATCGTCTGCAACGCAACGCCGATGGACTCGAAGCCCATCTGTCGGACGGCGAAGTGATCCAGTGCGACCTGGTGGTCTCCGCCATCGGCCTGCGCCCGCGCACAGACCTGGCGGCGGCGGCCGGCCTGCAGATCAACCGTGGCATCCTGGTGGACCGCCACCTCAAGACCTCCCACGCCAATATCTACGCCCTGGGCGACTGTGCCGAGGTCGATGGCTTGAACCTGCTGTACGTCATGCCCCTGATGACCTGCGCCCGCGCCCTGGCCCAGACCCTGGCCGGCAACGCGACCGCCGTGAGCTACGGGCCGATGCCGATCACCGTGAAGACCCCGGTCTGCCCGCTGGTGGTTTCACCGCCTCCACGTGGTAGCGAAGGCGTATGGAGCGTCGAAGGCGAGGGCGCCGACATCAAGGCCCTGTGCCGCGACGCCAGCGGTCGCCTGCTGGGCTACGCGCTGACCGGCACCGCCGTCATGGAAAAACTGGCATTGAATAAGGAACTTCCGCCGCTGCTGGCGTAAATGTCGGTCGTTCTGTCGGAATCAGCCTCTTCTTACCCATAGAAAGGTCGCGGCGAGGCTGGCGGAGCGTGCGAGGGCATGCCATCCTCACTCCCGTCTGCCGCAGAGTAGAGCCTGCGGCGCCTTGGCGCTGCTCCACCAGAGAGCAGCACGGACATAACAACAAAAAACCGTCAAAGAGGCTTCACATATGCGTAAACCAGAACTCGCCGCCGCCATCGCTGAAAAGGCCGATCTCACCAAGGAACAGGCCAACCGCGTCCTCAACGCCGTTCTCGAAGAAATCACCGGCGCCCTGCACCGCAAGGACAGCGTCACCCTGGTCGGCTTCGGCACTTTCCTGCAACGCCACCGCGGCGCCCGCACCGGCAAAAACCCGCAGACCGGTGAGCCGGTGAAGATCAAGGCCAGTAATACCGTGGCGTTCAAGCCGGGTAAATCGCTTAAAGACAGCGTCAATCCGTGATGGCGGTACCGTCTCGAAAGGAGGCGGGGCGGTAAGAGGAATGGGCACGCCAACTGGATTGGGTGCCCATTTTTTGTGGGGGCTCGCTGATTAATCACACACAAGCGAGTGATCCGGGAAATGACTCAGTTTGAACTTCTTTAATTCTTGTGCAACGGAGTTTTCAAGATTTTCCGGGGCCATCAGCGTTTTGACTTCACGCTCCCATCCTGCTGCTCCGCCTACGCGTTGAGTCACACCTTCCGGCCATCCTTGAAGGATTGACTTGTAATGCTCGATGCGTTCGTGGGCCATTGCACTCTTCTCGCACCAAGCCAATAACAATATGTTGTCGGTCATGGCCTGTACTGGAAAATTATCTCTACCGGCTACAGTAGTTTGATAAATAGAGTCCAGCGTAGTGCATGCAATTGTATCGAGGAACGCAGTAGGACATTGCGATCGAAAACACTCAACAAGTGCTTCGAACTTGTTTGAGTGGCGCAAAGGACTTATCGATTCCTCAACACCCTTACTGTTTAATAGTGATGTTGGCGCGACCAGCGAGACCACTGGGAACGACGTCATCAATGAGTGCGTGTGGAATACCGGGACATAGTGTTCCTCACCATAAACGGGCTTGAGGTAAATGCCGGTCAACAGAGGACCGTTACGCTTTAGTAAGTGAAGGGGTTTATATATTTCATAAGTCCCCATCACTTCTTTCCAGTCTTGGGTGATTGCCTTTTTTTCAGCGGTCGTCATTTTTTTCATAAGGTGTCTCAGGGGTGTATCGCTGTCTGTGAAGGTGGTTTTATCGGGAGGTTATTATTATTGTTGGTTTGTTGTCGACTGCTAATCGGCCCGTTCGGGTTTTTCGTGAACTTGTAATCCAGTACTTCCCCGGTATTTTTGTTGTAGACATCTGGCCGCGCGCTGCCGGCGGTTCCTTTCGGGACCTCGACGCCTTTCAAGTAGGATTTCTCCACCGCCAAGTGAGTCTTTTGACCGGTCATACGCTGATAGCGGTTTAGCAATTTGTCGGCGTAGGTGTGCTTTTTACTGCCTTGGACCGGACCAGTACCTGCAGCACCATGTTTGTTTTTAACGCCCCATTTTTCCGCCTTGCTGGCAATTTTTTTGACGAAATCCTTATCCGACAGACTGGCTGCTGTAGGTTTTTTGCTTGTGCAGGACAATCCTAGTGGATCTATCCAGTTGATCGGGTTGGGACCGTAGGCGTACAAATTGAGCCCACCCAGTAGCCCGATAGGATCCGGTGTCGTGAAGCGGCCGATATCCGGGTCATAAAACCGGAAGGTATTGAAATGAAGCCCGGTTTCTCTATCCAGGTACTGGCCTTGGAATCTAAGGTTTTGCTCCTCAATGTAAGACGGTTCACGGGTTTCCCGTATGGTGTTTCCCCATACTCGATAGGAAGCCTGCCACAGTGTTTGGCCGTCGGCTTCAGTGAGCTCAAGAGGGAGGCCATTGAAATCGTTATGGTAGTACCGGATTTTTTGCTGAGCGCCTATGCCGTCTACCTTGGCTAATGGCTCATAACCGTCCTCTTCATACAGATAGAGGCTGGTCTGGTTGTTTCGGTGTTCTTGCAGGAGCCGTAAGCCATCCCAACTGAAGTGTGTTGACCCGAGTAAGTAACCGCCGCTGCTCGTCTCGTTTTTCTCAATGCGTCGACCCAGTGGGTCGTAGGTCATGCGGACCACATTGCCGTTCTGGTTCCGTACTTCGATCAGACGATGCTCAGCGTCATAACGCATGTGCTGTACACCACGATGACCGCTTCGCTTTTCGACCATTCGGCCAAAGCCGTCATAGCGATAACGTTTGTCTTGGTAAGTCAGCAGACGGTTATGCACAATCCGTCCGCTACCGGCTGGAGGCCCATCCAATAAATTGGCGGCGGCGTCATAGGAAAAGGTTTCGTTCTGCCCCATTCCGCTGTCTTGGCTGGCAATAATCCGGGCGGTGGCATCGTAGTGCAGCAACTGGCGAGCTTGGTTCGAAGGGTGCCGGTCTAACTTAGTGATCAGATTATCTGCCGCGTCGTATTCGAACTGCTTTTGTAACGATGTCGCTCCCATCGCACCCGGGCTGGACTTTCGGCGTTGCCGTGCACGCAGGCGTCCTGAGCGATCGTAGTTGCTCTGGGTACTGATCTGACCCTGTGTGCGCAGTACTTCGCGGTGCAGCCGGTCGCGCTCGAAATCGCAGATGACCTGGCCATTGAGGTTAATTTGATGCAGATGGCCGCTGCCATAATAAAGACGATTGATCCAGCGCCCGTCGGGCAGTTTGCTTTGGATCAGGTTCCCCAATTCATCGTAGTGATGTTGCAACAAACCCGCTTGGTTCTGTTCTTCCAGCATCTGCCCGAGAGCGTCGTACGAGAATGCTAGTGTCTGTGACTGGCCGCTCGTGTCCATAAAGTGGACGCCAGTCAGTTGGTCCAACATGTCGTACGTGTATTGGGTGTGGCCATCATCGGTTGTCTTGGCGCTCAACCGCCCCATTGCATCGCGTTTGAGGCGATGAACAATGGGTTTGGCAGCTATTTCCGGTACTAGCCCGATCCCGCTGCCGTAAGGTGAAGGAACGCTTTCAAACTGGATGACATTATCCAGGCAATCGTGTTCATAGCGTTTGGCACTGCCATCCAGATCCTGTTGCTCGGTCAGGCGATCGCCTGCATCCCATGAAAATCGATAGCTTTCGCCATTCTCGTTGGTCAGAGACAGAAGACGGCCATAAGCGTCGTATCCAAACTGCACGTTACGACCGTGGGCATCAGTGCGTTGCCGTACCTGACCGCGTCGTGTGTATTGGTAAAAGGTGCTGTGGCCGGCGGGATCCGTGTATCCGACCAGTTGTCCGCTGGCATCGCGCTGATAGTGTTCTTCGCGACCGTCAGGCAGTTGGACCCCAATCAGTCTGCCCTGTGTGTCGTGCTTGAATTCAGTTCGCTCTCCCAGTGCGTCAGACATAGCCTGCAAATGTCCGCGTGCATCATAAATGAACCGTGTGGGCGAGCCTGAGCAATCGACGTGCTCAATCAGTTGCCCTGCCTGGTTCCAGCGGAGTTTTTTACGTTTGCCGGTGGCATCGATGATTTCAATAGGCTGACCGTGAGTGTCGTACTGATAGCGTGTGATGTTGCCGAGAGGGTCGGTCTCACGGATACAGTTGCCTCGCGGGTCATACAGGAATTTCCAGCTGTTGCCGGCGGCGTCGGTCTCGACTAACGGCAATGCCCAATGATCAAGCCAAAGGGTTGTGTCGCGCCGACCCAGAGGGTCCATTTCGCTGATTAAATTGCCAGATTCGTCATAGCAGTATTCATAGCGTCCGCCTTGCGGGTCTGTTGCGCTGAGCAGTTGGCGTTCGTCGTTCCATTCAAAGAGCCAGGCTTGCCCCAGATTATCGGTGTACTGGGTAACCTGATACTGGGTATTCCAAACGCGTGTGCTTACCCGCTGTAAGCCGTCGGTGATACGTGTCGTTCCTACGTTCAGGTCATAGTCGAAATGATAGCGATCGCCTTCATTGGTCCAGTGACCCGTCACACGCCACTCGACGCCTTCAATCAAGCCCCATTCATAGAAGCAGCGCAGCCCGGTAGGCAGTTGATGCTCCACCATGCGACGTCCGGCGTCGTATGCGAAGCGCCGTTGGACCTGATCCGTAGCGTCACGTACTTCTGCCAGGTCGCCGGCTTCGTCGTAGCCATAGCTGACCAAGACTTCCCGACGATGATCGGGATACAGCCGCTCAATCCGATCCACACGGCCTTGCTCGCGAATCAACTCGACTCGGACCAGATCAAATGTGTCGCGCAGCGCCACCAGTTGACCCGCTGCGTCATAGTCCAGATAGATTCGATTGTCGTTGCGGTCACCCAATTGGCTCAGGCGCAGCGACGAAGCGTCGCCGGGGGATATGTCAAATAGCCGATACAGGCCGTTGTCGCTTTCAATCAATAGCTGCCCGTTACGGTGACGCCGAATGCTCAAACCTTCGCCCGGGCTGAACATCGCACTACCCAGCGCCACTGAGCCCAGGTTGATACGACGGCCCTGCTCATCGGTATAGATCAGCTCTTCCCCGCCATCCGGGTGAGACAGTATCTGCACGGCGACTTCATAAGGCACGCTCCAGCCTGCACCGAACAGCCCATCGCGGCGAACGTCGCGGCTGTTGTAGAAGCGCTGCCAGTCAATCGGTAACAATCCAGGCAAGGAAAAGTCCAAGTCGAAATCGCTGCCCAGAACTTTAGCGCCTGTTGCCGCATGCACGGGGTTGGGCGACCCCATCGCAGCGTTTGCCATCGCGCCCATGGCTTGGCTCACCGCGTAAGACCCCACGCCACTGAGCAACATGCACGGCAAATTACTCAGCGTTTTCCCCTTCGCGCCCTTGAGCATCATTAGAGCTTCAATCGCCAGTCCCACACCGGGCGTCTTCCCGCTGCGAATCTCCTGCACCACTACCGTACCGCCACCAATTGTGACGTTTGATGAAATCAGGCCTGAAGAAACCACCGTCGCATCGCACATGCTGCGGTCGCCGCTGCGTACGGCGGGTTGGCCGTTGATGGTGACTTTATCGGAGCCCTCGGCAAGGAGCTGCGGGGGCATTGGCGGGTGGCGGGCGCATAGGACCAGGTCGGTGGGCAGCGGCACGACACCGGGTGCTGGCGACGCAACGGTAGGGCGCCACAGTTGAGAGAAAAATCCCTCGGCCATGTCGAGGAAGCCAGGCTCTGGCGCAGTTTCGACATCAGGTTCGGGTTCGTCGGGTTCCAGCTCGGTCCCGGCGGGCGCGACATGGGAGGGAATTGCACCCGCGGCCCGCGCAGCCGGAATGCTGTTGACGAAGGTGTCGGTCGAACCGACTGCAATGGTGGCTTCCACTACTGGCGGAAACAGCGCATTGGCGAAACTCTCGCACATCTTACTGAGGCCCTTGTCGGCCCCCGTCTTGCTCATGGCCATGCCGACGACGATGCCCACCACAGCGCCGAGGATGCAGCCGCCGATACCGGCAGTAGCAATCGTCACCCCCACAGCCGCTGCGACAGCGGCGGTCGCCAGCGCAGTAATCGCCACGTTGGCCGCCACCTCCAGCACACCGCCGAGGATATCGGCCATCATGGAGGTGTGGGTCAGCGCATCGCCCATCCGGGCTGCCCATAACGCGTCAGACATACAGGCCGCTCATCAAGAAATAGCGTCGAACGACAGTGAGTTTTTGATCAATGCCCAGTGCGCGGCCTCGGCCTCCCCAAGCTTGTCCGCCTTCACGTAACTCAAGGCGAGCATCTTGCGCGTTCCCGGCAGCACCAGCGCCAACTGGTACTGGAACACCTTGTCGTTGCCCTTGTTGAACTGGCTGCGCAGCTCAATGCCTTCCACCTCTTGGGAGGTGCCCAAACGCACGTCCACACCGGGTTGATAGCGCAAATCCTGCACCTGTTTTTCCAGGCGCCGGAGTTGGTCATTGAAGTTGCTGTGCAGGGTTTCGCCTTCGGCCAGCAGGCTGCGGCTGACGATCAATGAAGTCCCCAATTCAGGAAACTTGAGGATATTGATCGTCGCGTCCTGCAGCTCGCCCGCCGGCAATTGAAACTGAAATTCGTTGATCCGGTACGTCATGGCAAACAGGTCTCGTCAGGAGCTTTTAGGCGCGGGGAACGCGGCTTTAATGTTGGCGTCGATAGCGCTTTTCTGGCCCTGGCCATCGGGCGTGGCACCGGGGCCGCCGCCGTTGTTCAGGTGCAGCACGCCGCCGGTGTTGAACTCGGCGTCGCCGCTGGCATAGAAGCTGATTTGCACGCCGGTGAGGTTGATTTGCCCGCTCGCATTCAACTCCAGGATGCTTTCACCGCAGACCAGGCGCAGGTTCTCGCCCACTTCGATGACGTAGCTCTGGCTGACGCTGTCGGTCTTCCTCTGGCCCACCGAGAGGATGTCTTCCTGCTTGACGACGCGCAGGCGGTTATTGCCGACGGTTACCGTCTCGTTGTGGCCGATACTCTTATTCCGGTCATGCCCCACGGAATGGCTCTCGTCGACTTCGACGACAATGTCCTGATTCCGCTCAGCATGGATATACAACTGCTCCAACCCTTTCTTGTCCTCCATGCGGATTTCATTGAAGTTGGCCGGCGTGCCGCCTTTGCTGGATCGACTTTTCATGCCGCTCTGGGTGGCGTTTTCCGGCAGGTCGTAAGGCACGGTCTGCTCGGCGTTGTACACCCGCCCGGTGATGATCGGGCGGTCGGGGTCGCCCTCGAGGAAGCTGACGATCACTTCCTGGCCAATCCTTGGAATTTGCATCGAGCCCCAGTTCTTGCCGGCCCAGGACTGCGACACGCGAATCCAGCATGAGCTGTTTTCGTTGGATTGATCGTGACGGTCCCAGTAGAAGTGCACCTTCACGCGGCCGTATTGGTCGGTCCAGATCTCCTCGCCCTTGGGGCCGACCACCAGCGCCGTTTGCGGGCCTTTGACCACGGGCCGATGGGTGGCGGGCAGGGTGCGGTAGCTCTGTTGCGCGGGGATGCAGGTCAGGCTGCTTTCGAACTGCGCCGAGCCCGAACCGCTGCCAGTTTCCAGGCTTTCCTGAACGATGTCGTAGCGACAGCCGACGATCAGGTATTCGCGGTTCTGGTCCTGGCGGCTGAAGCCGGTAAGGCTGAACAAGTGGCCCGAACCCAGGCCACGGGCATTGCCGGCGAACTCGATCTGTTCATGCAGGGTTTGCAGGGCTTCGATGCGGGTGCGCGCGTAGTGTTCGCCGTCGGCGCTCTGCACGTAGGTGCCGGGATAGTCGTACAGCGGGTAGTCGCCGGCGGTGTGCGGGCGCGGCATGGCCGAGCGCACGTCGATGCTCGCGCTGGGGCGCTGGAAGTCATAGTCGTTGAGCTCCAGCGAGCCGGGCTGCACCTCCTGCGCCAGGTGCCAGTTATGCATATGGTCGCGTTCGCGCTGCTGCTCGTCCCTGGGGTAATACGGAATCGAGGCGTAGCCCGGCACGGTGGTGTGGGCGCCATAGGCGTCGGCCAGCACCAGGACATGGCGGTCCTGCTCGTGACGGAAGAAGTAGTAGATGCCTTCCTGTTCCATCAAGCGGCTGACGAAATCCAGGCTGGTCTCGCGGTACTGCACGCAGTATTCCCACTCGCGGTACGGCCGGCTCAAGGCGTCTTCGAAGTCGGAAAAGCCCAGGTCGCGAAACACCTGCTTGATGATCTGCGGGATGCTCAGGTTCTGGAAAATCCGGCAATCGGAGGTGCGACTGAGCAGCCACAGCCATGGGCGCAGCGTCACCTGGTAGCTGGCGAACTGGCCTTTGTCGATGTTCTGGCTGCAGCGCGCGACGATGCCGTGGAAGTGCCGTTCGCCACCGTCGGCCAGTTGCAGGCCCACACTCATCGGCTTGCCCAGCAACTGGTTGAGGTCGATGTTGGCGTCCAGGGACGTCAGTTGCAGCTCGTAGTTGAACAGCCGTCCCAACTCTTCGCCGCCGCCCATTTCATTGAGCAACAGCACATCCGGCCCGAGGGGGCTGGTGATCTGGGCCAGGCGTGAGGCTTGGTTGAATAGCATCGGGCGTCTCTTAATGACTAAATAACTGAAGAAACCGCATTCAAATGTGGGAGGGGGCTTGCCCCCGATAGCGGTGTGTCAGTTGATGCATCAGGTGACTGATTCACCGCCATCGGGGGCAAGCCCCCTCCCACAGTTTTAACCGCATTCCGTCAGCCAAACTGGTAGTGCAGCTCATTATCCCGGCTGCTGATCCGCACCCCCGCCAGCGCCTTGCCTTCGAGCATGCGCGTGAGGAATTCACGGCTCATGTCCGGCAGCAGGCTGTTGGTGAGGAGGGTGTCGATCATGCGTCCGCCGCTTTCGGTTTCGGTGCAGCGCGAGACGATCAGGTCGACCACCGCGTCGTCGTAGTCGAAGGCGACCTTGTGGGTGTTTTCCACGCGCTTTTTGATGCGGTTCAGTTGCAGGCGAGTGATGGCCTTGAGCATCTCGTCGCTCAGCGGGTAATACGGAATCGTCACCAGGCGACCGAGCAATGCCGGCGGGAAAATCTCCAGCAGCGGCTGGCGCAGGGCCTTGGCGATTTCCTCGGGCGCGGGGATGTTTGCCGGGTCCTTGCAGACACGGGAAATCAGCTCGGTACCGGCGTTGGTGGTCAGCAGGATCAACGTGTTCTTGAAGTCGATCACGCGGCCTTCGCCGTCTTCCATCACGCCCTTGTCGAACACCTGGAAGAAGATTTCATGCACGTCCGGGTGGGCTTTTTCCACCTCGTCCAGCAGCACCACGCTGTACGGTTTGCGCCGCACCGCTTCGGTCAGCACACCGCCTTCGCCGTAGCCGATATAACCCGGCGGCGCGCCCTTGAGGGTCGACACCGTGTGAGCTTCCTGGAACTCGCTCATGTTGATGGTAATCACGTTCTGCTCGCCGCCGTACATGGCTTCGGCCAGGGCCAGGGCGGTTTCGGTCTTGCCCACGCCCGAAGTACCGGCGAGCATGAACACACCAATCGGCTTGCTCGGGTTATCGAGGCCGGCGCGGGAGGTCTGGATGCGCTTGGCGATCATCTGCAAAGCGTGGTCCTGGCCGATGATGCGTTTCTTCAGGTGCTGGTCGAGGTTGAGCACCGTCTCCAGTTCATTGCGTGCCATGCGGCCCACCGGGATGCCGGTCCAGTCGGCGACCACCGAGGCCACGGCCTGGTAATCCACGGTCGGCAGGATCAGCGGGGTTTCGCCTTGCAGTGCGCTGAGGCGCTGCTGCAGGTCGACCAGTTGCTCGCGCAAGGCGTCGTCGCCACTGTCTACGGCGCCGGCTTTCTCGCGCAACGTCGCGCGGGTAGCGAGCAGTTCGTCCACCAGGGTTTTCTCTTCCGCCCAGCGGCTTTCCAGCGTGGCGAGGCGCTCACGTTCAGCGCTCAGCAGCGCTTCGCTGTTGGTCTGGCGCGCACCAATCGCAATACCGATGGCATGCTCGCGGGCGATGATTTTCAGCTCGGTTTCCAGTGCTTCGATACGGCGGCGGCTGTCGTCCACTTCAGCCGGCACGGCATGCAGGCTGATGGCGACGCGGGCGCAGGCGGTGTCCAGCAGACTCACGGATTTGTCCGGCAACTGGCGCGCCGGAATATAGCGGTGGGACAGCTTGACCGAGGCTTCCAGGGCTTCATCGAGGATCTGCACCTGGTGGTGCTTTTCCATGGTCGAGGCCACGCCGCGCATCATCAGCAGTGCCTTGTCCTCCGACGGCTCGGCAACCTGTACTACCTGGAAGCGGCGGGTCAGCGCCGGGTCTTTTTCGATGTGCTTCTTGTACTCGGCCCAGGTGGTGGCGGCCACGGTACGCAAGGTGCCCCGGGCCAGCGCAGGTTTGAGCAGGTTGGCCGCGTCGCCCGTGCCGGCGGCGCCACCGGCACCGACCAGGGTGTGGGCTTCGTCGATAAACAGGATGATTGGCTTGGGCGAGGCCTGCACATCTTCGATGACCTGGCGCAGACGCTGTTCGAACTCGCCTTTCATGCTGGCGCCGGCTTGCAGCAGGCCCACGTCGAGGCTGCGCAGTTCCACGTCCTTGAGCGCAGGCGGTACGTCGCCGGCGACGATGCGCAGGGCGAAACCTTCGACCACAGCGGTCTTGCCCACCCCGGCTTCACCGGTGAGGATCGGGTTGTTCTGGCGGCGCCGCATGAGGATGTCCACCAGTTGGCGGATCTCTTCATCGCGACCCACGATAGGGTCGAGTTTGCCGCTGCGGGCCTGTTCGGTCAGGTCGACGGTAAAGCGCTTGAGCGCCTCCTGCTTGCCCATCGCGCTGGGGGCCATGGCGCCGCTGGCTTCGCCTGGCACACCGGCATTGAAACCGTCGCTGGCGCTCAGGGCATTTTCCGGCGAGTCGCCGACGTACTCGTCAAAGCGCTCGCTCAGGGCTTCGGGCTTGATCTTGTCGAACTCGGCAGACAAGCCCAGCAGCGCATGGCGCAGGCTCGGCGTTTTCAGAATGCCCAGCACCAGGTAACCGGTGCGCACCTGGCTTTCGCCAAACATCAGGCTGCCATACACCCAACCGCGTTCCACCGCTTCCTCCACATGGGACGACAGGTCGGTGATCGAGGTCGAGCCGCGCGGCAGGCGGTCCAGGGCCTCGGTGAGGTCGCGGGCCACGCGTGCCGGTTCCAGGTTGAACTGGCGGATGATGCGGTGCAGGTCCGAGTCCTGCAGTTGCAGCAACTGATGAAACCAGTGGGCCAGTTCCACATACGGGTTGCCCCGCAGTTTGCAGAACACGGTGGCGGCTTCGATGGCCTTGTAGGCCACGCTGTTGAGTTTGCCGAACAGTGCGGCGCGACTGATTTCACCCATGCTCTGGATTCCTTGAGGTGGTGGCGTGGTCGGCGTAATGCCGGGCCAGGATTAGGTCGTTGGCGTCATGCGCAGGTTGGCCGAGCCAGGTATTGAAACCCAGGCGAAACTGGCCGTTGAGCTGCAGCGCCGGGACTTCAGGTTGTTGCAAAACCAGGTTCAAGTCCCAGTCCAGTTCATGGCCCAGGTACTCGGCCACCCAGGCCACCAGTTCGTTGAACGGCGGATGACCGGGCAGCATGCCCATGTAGTCGTCGAGCTTGAGCGGGCCGAGGCGAATACGGAATTTGTGCTGGCGGTCCCACACGTGGCTGCCGAGGCAAAAATCCACGCCCAGCCGGTTGGCGCTCACGCCGACGCGGCTGCGTTCGGGCAGTTCCAGCCATTGGCCGACGTATTCCTCGATCGCGACCGGCAGGCCGAAGTACTCGCTGAGGATGGCCTTCAAGCCATCCGGGTAGCGGGTTTGCGCCGACAAGTGGCCGCTGTAATGCAGCTTGGCCGTGTCGGGGATCAAGCCCTGGTTGAGCAAGCTCGGCATGCCGCGGCCACTCAAGGCGGCGAGGCGTGCGGACCAGTAGTCGTCGTCCGGCCGGTCGTGGCTGACTGTTGGCCGCGCCTCGGCCCAGGCGCGGTAGAACAACGTCAGCAGGCGATGGTGGAACACATCCAGGAACTGCTTGCTGGTGCTGTCGGCGTTGTTGCGCTGGCGCTCGCGCACGTACTCGGTGATATGCAGCGGCAGCGGGCCGTTGGGGCCGCCAAGGCCGAAAAAGAATTGCTCCAGCCGCGCCGGTTTGCCGTCGCCGCCAGGGTCGACCGACGCCAGGGTGGCCGGGGCGAAGGTGCAATCGGCCTGTTGCCCCAGGCGCAGCGGGTCATCGGCCAGGCGCAGGGAATGGCCCAGGCGCGGCAACTCCGGCGATTCGCACTCGATACGCCGCAGCGCCTGGAAGAAGTCATATTCCCAGGGCTCCTGGTGCATCGCGTCCAGGGTACTCACAGGGTCGGACGCCGTCCGGGCTTGGCTTTCCATCGCATGATCTCGCCGCGTTCGGTGGTACGGATCACCGTCTCGGTAAAACTGTTGATCGACACGTAGCGTGCCAGGAAGCGTTCCAGCACCGCACCGAGCAGAAATACCCCGGTGCCGCGAAACGCGTTTTCATCGAATTCCAGGGTGATTTCCAGGCCACGGCCAAACACGATCGGGCCGGGCATCGGCAGGCGTCGGGTCACGGCTTTGCTGCTGACTTCGCGCAAGCCTTCAATCTGCAATTGCAGCGCGGCGTCGTTGCTGTCGCCGTACAGGCGCAGCAGTTCGCGCAAGGCGCCGGCCCCCTGGCCCTGTTCGCTCAAAGAGAGGTAATTGAGCGATAGCTGGCTGATCAGGCGCCACGCCTTGGCGTCGTGGGCATGGCTGGCGCGTGGGCGGCTGGGGCCTGCGACGCAACGCACAGAGAGCACCGGCGCGCTGTCGGCCAGGGTGAAATCGGTCTTGCCGTTGCCCACGCTCATGAACAACGGCAAGTCCCGGTTGGTGCACAGCGCCGTCACGCCGAGCTGGCGCAGGTCATGCCCATACGGCGCCTGGCGGCTGTCCACCAGGCTGACGAAGGTTTCGCTGCCCACATAGGTGGAACGCGGGCCGTTGCGCCGCTGGTCGCTGGACAGCACGCGCGGTTCGCGGCGTACCGTGTAATAGGCCTGGTCGCGCCCATAGCGGGAGGGATCGCGCACGGCGTAAAACGGCAAGAACGGCTGCTCCGGCCCGGTGCCGTGTCCGGTGATGCCGCTCAGCGAGTGAATTTCGAAATCCATCGGCCGTGTACGGTCGGCGATCACATGGTGTTCGTTGACCCGATCCGACAAGTGAATCCGGTCCACGCGCTTGGGGAACAGGTTGATCGCCGGCGTGCAGAACGGCAGGAACTGCGCCGCGCCGACGCTGCCTTCCAGACTGGGTTCGTGACGGTCGAACAGCACGATCAGTTCCAGCTCCTGGCCGTCGCAACGCTTGACCGCACGGCTCAGTTCGGCGAATTCGACGAACAGGAATCGATGGGGCAGGGCGAAGTATTCCTGCAATAACCGATAGCCCTGGAACGCCCGCGCCACCACCGGCATGGCCGCGTCGGCATCGTCGAAACCGCGTGAACGCAAGGCATCCTGAGGCAGGCGCTCAACCCAATCGCCACCGGGCTTGCGCGCGAACACCGCGCAGGCGTTGCCCAGCAGTTGTTCGTAGAGGCGAAACGGCTGCTCATCGGCGCCGCTGAGGTACAGCGGCAGGTTATCCAGATCGAGGCTGTTGAACGGCAATTCGGCGCCGGTGCGCAGGGTCAGGCGCAGGCCGGCCTTGGCTTTCGGTTCGCTGGCGGCCAGGCGGCCGAGCACCGCGGACGGGTTGCCGAAGTACTCGGCATTGCTGACCTGCAGCGGCCACAGCGTCACCGGGTGCGCGGTGCGGTACTCGCAGCAGGTCTGGGTTTCGCGGCCCAGGGCGGCGCGCAGTACGGTGTCGCGGGGCAGCGGGAAGCCGCCGGCGAGGGAGCCTTCGTCGGGGTCGGTCTGCAATTGCACCACGGTCATCGACGGCGTCGGTGCCAGGTAGTGCGGGTAGGCGATTTCCAGCAGGTTGTGGGTGAAGGTCGGGTACTCGGCGTCGAGCTTGAGCTGCACGCGGGCCGTGAGGTAGGCAAAGCCTTCGAGCAAGCGTTCGACGTACGGGTCGGCGCAGTCCATGCCGGACAGGGTCAGCCGACTGGCGATCTTCGGGTATTCCTTGGCGAACTCGGCGGCGCTTTCGCGCACGTGGTGCAGTTCCTGGTTGTACAGCTCCAGCAGGCGCGGGTTCATGGGCGTCTCCGCTGGTCGGCATTGACCACGCGCACATGCCCGGATTCCAGGTCCAGGTCGGTTTGCAGCAACAGGCGCAACGGCACCGGCTGGGCCCACAGGTCGCCTTCGATTTCGAAACTCAGGGCGTTGTGGTTCATTTCGCCCTGGCCGACACGGGCTTTGACTCGCAGCGTGTGGCGCAGGATGCGCGGCTCGAAGGTCGCAATAGCCTGGTAGATCAGGGCTTCCAGGGCCTTGATATCGACACTGGAAACGCTGTTGCCCGCCAGTGCCGGCAGGCCGTAATTGACCACCGAGGTACCTGCCGGGGTGTGCAGCGTGGCATCGGCATCGAGCAACGACGTGGTGTTGAGCAGCCACGCCAGGTCGCGCAGTACCGAGGCTTTCAATTGGGTCAGGGACAGCACGCGTTTGTCGGCGCTTTCCTTGGGATTGGTTGGGTCGTCGTCGGTCAGCCGGTCCAGCAGGGACGGTTGCAGACGGTCGCGGGAAGCGATTTCAGTTACCACCAAAGCAGCTCCACGGACGGGTTGCGGGAGGGACAAAATGTCTGCAGCCGTGGCGCAAAGCCACGGCTGCAGGGGCTATCAGCGCTTGGTGTTGGAACGGATGTTCCAGCCGAACTTGATCGCGCCGCCATCTTTGGTGCCGTCGGCTTTCTGCGGCTGGTAGTCGACCATCACCTGGGCGAAGTTCAGGGTGACGTTTTCGGTCAGGCGGTCATCGGAGCCCGAACCGCCGGTGCTCAGCGAGGTGACCAGCACTTCTTCCAGGTTGATCACCATGTACTCGACCTGGCTTTCGCCACCGGCCTTGCGCACGGTCAGCTTGACCTTGTCGATGTGCTTGCCGCTGGCGCAGTGCATCATCAGGTTCGGCGACGCCTTGTCGACGTATTTGGTCAGCGACAGGTCCTGGATATTCACCTTGCCCGCGCCACCGCCACCGCCCACATGCATGTTGCCGGACTGGGCCATGCCCCAGCTCCAGTTCAGCACGTCGATTTCGTCCTTGTGGGCCTTGTCCATGGACTCGCCCTTGATGTCGCCGATCTTGATGAAAATATCAACAGCCATGTTTTCTCCCTGTGTGGTCTCAGCCACTGTATTTGGTGATCGTTCCCACGCTCTGCGTGGTAACGCATCCTGTGACACTCTGCGTCACTGGGACGCGGAGCGTCCCGGGCGGCATTCCCACGCGGAGCGTGGGAACGAGCGAGCCAGTCCCGATTTTTTAGGCGCTCTTGGCCGAAGGCAGCTTCGATACCAAACGCAACGACACCGTCAGCCCTTCAAGCTGGTAGTGCGGGCGCAGGTAGAACTTGGAGTTGTAATACCCCGGGTTGCCTTCGACTTCTTCCACGATCACTTCGGCAGCCGCCAACGGGTGCTGGGCCTTGGTGGTCTCGGTGGAGTGAGCAGGATCGCCATCGACGTAGTTGAGGATCCAGTCCTGCAACCAGCGCTGCATCTCGTCCTTCTCTTTGAAGGAGCCGACCTTGTCGCGCACGATGCACTTGAGGTAGTGGGCGAAACGGCAGGTGGCGAACAGGTACGGCAGGCGCGCGGCCAGGTTGGCGTTGGCGGTGGCGTCCGGGTCGTCGTATTCGGCCGGTTTCTGCAGCGACTGGGCGCCGATGAACGCGGCGAAGTCGGTGTTTTTCTTGTGCAGCAGCGGCATGAAACCGTTCTTCGCCAGCTCCGCTTCACGGCGGTCGCTGATGGCGATTTCGGTCGGGCACTTCATGTCCACGCCACCGTCATCGGTAGGGAAGGTGTGGGCCGGCAGGTTTTCCACTTCGCCGCCGGACTCGATGCCACGGATGCGCGAGCACCAGCCGTAGTGCTTGAACGAACGGTTGATGTTCACCGCCATCGCGTACGCGGCGTTGGCCCAGGTGTACTTGGAGCTGTCGGCGCCGTCGGTGTTTTCTTCGAAGGCGAAGGCTTCCACCGGGTCGGTCTTGGCGCCATACGGCAGGCGCGCGAGGAAGCGCGGCATGGTCAGGCCGATGTAGCGGGAGTCTTCCGATTCACGCAGCGAACGCCAGCCGGCGTATTCCGGGGTGGTGAAGATTTTGGTCAGGTCGCGCGGGTTCGACAGTTCCTGCCACGAGCCCATGCCCATCACGGTTGGCGACGCGGCAGCGATGAACGGGGAGTGCATGGCGGCGCAGACTTTCGACAGCTCGCCCAGCAATTCCACATCGGGCGGCGACTGGTCGAAGTAATAGTCACCCACCAGGCAGCCGTAAGGTTCACCGCCGAACTGACCGTATTCTTCTTCGTACATTTTCTTGAAGATCGGGCTCTGGTCCCACGCGGTACCCTTGAATTTCTTCAGGGTCTTGTGCAGTTCGGGCTTGGAGATGTTGAGCACACGGATCTTGAGCTGCTCATCGCTCTCGGTGTTGTTGACCAGGTAGTGCAGGCCACGCCAGGCGCTTTCCAACTGCTGGAAATCCTGATGGTGGATGATCTGGTTGACCTGGGCGGTGAGCTTTGCGTCGATGGCGGCGATGATCGATTCGATCGACTTGATCGCGTCATTGGACACCAGGTCGGTTTGCGCCAGGGCCTGTTCGGCCAGGGTGCGCACGGCGGTCTCCACGGCTTCGCGGGCGCGCTCGGTCTTGGGCTTGAATTCCTGCATCAACAGCGAGGCGAACTCGCTGGTTTCTTCGGTGGCGCCCAGGTTGGATGCGCCTTCGCGAACGGTATTGTCAGTCATGCTTACTGCTCCCCTGCAGGCTTGGGCGCACTGGCAAGAGCCTGGAGCAGTGCCGGGTCCTTGATCGCCTTCATGATGATTTCTTCAGCGCCGGTCTTGCCGTCCATGTAGGTCAGCAGGTTGGCCAGCTGGGTGCGGGCTTCGAGCAGCTGGTTCAACGAGTCGACCTTGCGCGCCACGGCGGCAGGGCTGAAGTCGTCCATGCTTTCGAAGGTGATGTCCAGGCTCAGGTTGCCTTCGCCGGTCAACTCATTGGGCACGTGGAACGCCACGCGTGGCTGCATGGCCTTGAGGCGCGAGTCGAAGTTGTCGACATCCACTTCAAGGAACTTGCGGTCGGCCACGGGTGCCAGCGGCTCGGCTGGTTTGCCGGCGAGGTCGGCCATCACGCCCATGACGAAGGGCAGCTGGACCTTTTTCTCGGCGCCGTAAAGCTCGACGTCGTACTCGATCTGCACTCGAGGCGCACGGTTGCGCGCGATGAATTTCTGAGAACTTTGCTTCGCCACGTTGCTGCTCCTGGTCGCTTGAGCGACGGTGTTGTTACTGCACGGTCCGGCGGCCTACTCGCTGTCAGGGCCGCGCAGGTTTTCAAATTGGGACATGCCGTCGGGAATCAGATTGCGCACGATCGCCGCGAAATCGGCATGCACCAGATTCTTCGCTCGGTTCAACAGCACCGGCAGCGGGCTTGAAGGCTCGTGCCGGGTGTAATACGCAAGGATTTTGTCGAGGCTGCGCAGCACATCGTCGCGGCTGGCGATGTCGCCGACCGGACGCGGGGCTGCGGGGGCAGCGGCGTAGTCCACCGAGGGGGCGTTGTCTTCACTGACGGCCTCGGGTTCGCTGCTGCTGTCGGCGCCGGGCACCGCTTGATTGAGCAATTGCAGGGCCTGCTTGAGCGGTTGCTTCAAGGCGCTGAGGTCCACGCCCTGGGCGGAACCGACCTGCTCGTTGACCTGTTGTTCGATGGCTTCGCAGGCGGCGCGCGCGGCAATCAGCGCATCGCGGGTGGCCTGCAGTTGCTCCGGGTCGCTGTCGAGGAACGCGGCGTTGAGTTGCTGGGCGCCGAGTTGTTCATCGGGGAAGCTCAACAGGCCGCTGGCGTTGAGCGCTGCGCGCAGCGTCACGGGGCCGAAGGTGCGTGAGCGGGTGAGGATGCTTTCGCGCAGCAGGCGGATATTGGTGTCGCAGGTCAGGCCGGTGAGGGCGTTGATGCGCACGGTGGGATCGTTATCGTCGTCGGCATCCAGGCGCGGGTGCAGGTCGGCCCAGTAATCGCGCAGCAACGCATCGATCAGCGTCAGTGCTTCGGCCAGGCCGGCCACGCCCTGGAGGGCGAGGGTGCTTTGCAGCAGAAAGTGGGTGATGCGCAGGTCTTTGCTGCGCTGCAACAGGTCGAGGCTCTGTTGCTGGATGCTGCGCCACTCCGGCGGCTCGGCGGGCAGGATGGAGTCGCCCATGCTGCGCTCGGGCTGGCCCTTGGCATCACGTTCCAATTGCAGAAATTGCGCGTCATATTCCATGTCTTCGCCACACGGCGAAGTCGCGGAAACGGCGGTGAGCAGCAACGGCACATCCACTGAATTCGATCTCCCTATCAGCCCGTTAGATGCCGGGCAACGCATGCATTAGTTACGCAGTGAACTTTGCATGTTTTCTTGATCATAGTCTCAGAGTGCCACTATCAGTGCCATCACTGATGTTCAAGAAGTTGTGCATTTTTGGTGTAGTACTTATGCGTTGTCAAGGTAAGCTATTCGCCCTCTGTGACAGATGTGCGGTGTTTAACACCCTGCGCGACTGACGGGTCGAACGGTGCGCCCGTAGAGGATTTTTGTCATGCAAGCCGGATAAGATCAGCGATCATGCTGGCAAATGCGGATTTGGACGCTGGGTCCGACGACCTGGCGGCGATATTCAGGCAAGCGTAGCCTGATCTCGACCGCGCGCGATGTATCAGCAAGGAGGCAAGATGTCGCTGTGTTTGACTATCACTAGTTATCACAAGATTACCCCAGGGCAGTGCGCCGAAAAGTCCATGAACCAGGGCTCGATGGCGATCGGCCGCAGTTCGGAAAATGACTGGGTATTGCCCGATCCCGAACGACTTGTCTCCTCGCAACATTGCGTTATTCAGTACAAAGACGGTCGTTACTATTTAACCGACAACAGTACCAACGGTGTGGAGTTGGTCAACGCTGGCATCCGGATGCGCCGTGGTAACAGCGAGCCGCTGCAGGATGGCGAGTTGATTCGCATCGGCGATTACGAAATCCAGGCGCGCATCGACTTCAATGTGCAGGCCGTCGACAGCCAGCCGTTCGCCGGTGATTCGCCGAACAGCTTTGAGGCGTTGATGGGCGCGGTGGCGAGCCCGCCCGCGCCGACTCCGATGATCGCACCGCAGTTTCATGGCGCTTCGTCGATGGAGACCTTGCCGGACCTGTTCGATTTCCTCAGTCCCACTGCCGTGCCACCGC
>NZ_CVTO01000138.1:1896-22466 GCF_900004715.1 Pseudomonas sp. 24 E 13 | reverse complement strand
GTTGTCGCGGCTGCCGCCATGCAAGGCCGCCATGCGCTGCTGGCCCACCGAGTCGAAGCGCGCCAGGGACGCCTGGGCGCGGGCGATGGTGTCGTCGTCCAAGTGGGAGATCAGTTTATCGGCGGCTTTCCAGGCCTCCTCGTTGGTTTCACGCACGATCACATGCAAGCGAATGCCGAAGCGCAGGGTGCGCCCGAGCTTGTCGGCCTTGGCCCGCACCTGCGCGATCTTTTCCGCCACCGCTGCCGGTGGTTCGCCCCAGGTCAGCACCATTTCAACTTGTTCGGCCGCCAGGTCCTGGGCCGCCTCGGACGACCCGCCAAAATACAGCGGCGGGCGTGGCTGCTGGACCGGCGGGTAGAGCAATTTGGCGCCCTTGACGCTGATGTGCTCGCCGTCGTAATCCACGGTTTCGCCTTCAAGCACGCGGCGCCAGATGCGGGTGAATTCCACCGAGGCCTGGTAGCGCTCTTCGTGACTGAGGAACAAGCCGTCGCCGGCCAGTTCCTCCGGGTCACCGCCGGTGACCAGGTTGAACAGTGCGCGGCCGCCGGAGAGGCGATCCAGGGTCGCGGCCTGACGTGCGGCTACCGTCGGGGAAATGATCCCGGGGCGCAGCGCGACAAGAAATTTCAGACGCTGGGTCACGGGGATCAGCGAGGCCGCCACCAGCCAGGAGTCTTCGCAGGAGCGCCCGGTCGGGATCAACACCCCGCCGAAGCCCAGGCGGTCGGCGGCCTGTGCCACTTGTTGCAGGTAACCGTGATCGACGGCGCGAGCGCCTTCGGCGGTGCCGAGGTAATGACCGTCGCCGTGGGTAGGCAGGAACCAGAAAATATTGAGGCTCATGGAGTTGTCTCCTGAAGAAGTCGGATTACGGCGCTTTGGCAACAGCGGCGGGTGGGGTCCAGATCACGTCCTTGATGCTCAAGGGCTTGGGAATCAATTTGAGCTGGTAGAAGGTGTCGGCGATTTTCTGCTGGGCCGCGACCACTTCCGGCGTCAGGAACAGTGCGCCGTAGCCCTGGCGTTTCACCGAGGTCAGGGTGATATCAGCCGGCAGGCCGAGCAGCGGCGCGACCTGGTCAGTCACTTGCTGCGGGTTAGCCTTGGACCATTCGCCCACGGCGCGCACTTCTTCCACCAGCGCCTTGATCACCTCGGGATGCTGTTCGGCGTAAGGCTTGGTGGCCAGGTAGAACTGGTGGTTGTCGGCAATACCGGTGCCGTCGCGCAGGGTGCGCGCTTGCAGCTGTTTCTCGGCGGCGGCCTGGTACGGGTCCCAGATCACCCAGGCGTCCACGCTGCCGCGCTCGAACGCGGCGCGGGCATCGGCGGGCGGCAGGAACACGGTTTTCACGTCGGTGTAGTTGAGGCCGGCGTCTTGCAGGGCACGCACCAGCAGGTAATGCACGTTGGAGCCTTTGTTCAGGACGACGGTTTTACCCTTGAGCTCAGCCACCGACTTGATCGTAGAGTCTTTGGGCACCAGGATCGCTTCACTGGTCGGCGCCGGTGGCTCATAGGCCACGTAAAGCAGATCCGCACCGGCGGCCTGGGCGAACACCGGTGGGGTTTCGCCGGTGACGCCAAAGTCGATGGAGCCGACATTCAGGCCCTCAAGCAGTTGCGGGCCACCGGGGAACTCGGTCCATTGCACCTGCACGCCCTGCGCAGCCAGGCGCTTTTCCAGCGAGCCCTTGGCCTTGAGCAGCACCAGCGTGCCGTACTTCTGATAACCGATCCGCAGGGTGTCTGCGGCGTGGGCTTGAACGATGGCGCCGAAGGACACAGCCGCAGCAAACAGTGCGACCAGACCGCGACGCAAAATGACAGTGCGCATGGCGCTCTCTCCAAATATGCGAATGGGGTAGTGGCTGCACCTGCTTGGCCGTTGGCGGCTGAGTAAGGTGAGTGTTTCCAGATGTCGGGGTAAGGCTCAAATGCTCCAGCGAGCACTCAACAAGCGTTCATTCAGTACATGCGGGTCCAGCGGCTTCGGGCGGCGGGCCATGGCGCTGTAAAACTGCTCCAGGGCTTCCTGCAGACGCTGTTCAAGCACCGGCACCAACTGCGCCTGGGCACTGCCTTCGCCGTAGGCGATCTGGCTGTCTTCGGCAAAAATCCCGTGGAGCAATTCCTGCGCCTTCAGCGCCGACAACACCGGCTTGAGGGCGTAATCCACCGCCAGCATGTGCGCGATGCTGCCGCCGGTGGCCATCGGCAACACCACCTTGTGGGCCAGGGCCCGCTCGGGCAGCAAGTCGAGTACCGTCTTCAGCGCACCGGAGAACGAGGCCTTGTACACCGGCGTGGCGATCACCAGGCCATCGGCATTCGCCACCTGCTGCAACAGGTCGATGACCTTGGGGCTGTCGAACCGCGCATGCAGCAGGTCTTCGGCCGGGAAGTCACGGATCTGGTAACTCACCACTTCCACGCCCTGGTCCTGCAGCCATTGACGGGTTTTCTCCAGCAAAACCCCGGAGCGGGAACGCTGACTGGGACTGCCTCCAAGTGTTACGACCAGCATGTAGGGAATTCCTTACGCAAGTGTCGGCGGTTCGCTGTGCAGCGATGACGCCAAGGTGGAACAGACCTTAGCAGCAGATTAATATATCTTTAAATCTTATTTATTCATTTGTTTATTCCATAAAAACATATGCGGAAAACAGATCGCCACGCGAAAAAAAAGGCCATCGAAATGGCCTGAAAACCCCTGCTTGAAATGCGCTCAACATGTGAGAGGGGGCTTGCCCCCGATTACGGTGTGTCAGTTACCAAATTTTCACCTGATCCACCGCTATCGGGGGCAAGCCCCCTCCCACACTGGTCCTGTTTCCAGGTTTGAGCTGTGTTAACGGTTGGGTTGTGGCGTCAGGCGCAGGTATGGCTTCACTGCACGGTAGCCCTTGGGAAAGCGTTGCTTGATCTCTTCCTCGTCCTTGAGCGATGGCACGATCACCACGTCATCGCCGTCCTGCCAGTTGGCCGGTGTGGCGACCTTATGGTTGTCGGTCAACTGCAGCGAGTCGATCACCCGCAGGATTTCGTGGAAATTACGGCCGGTGCTGGCCGGGTAGGTGATGGTCAGGCGGATCTTCTTGTTCGGGTCAATCACGAACAGGGAGCGCACGGTGAGGGTGTCGCTGGCGTTGGGGTGGATCAGGTCGTAGAGATCGGACACCTTTCGGTCGGCATCGGCCAGGATCGGAAAATTGACGACGGTGTCCTGGGTTTCGTTGATGTCTTCGATCCACTTGTGGTGCGAGTCCACCGGGTCGACCGACAGCGCGATGGCCTTGACGCCGCGCTGGGCGAACTCATCCTTGAGCTTGGCGGTGAAGCCCAACTCGGTGGTGCACACCGGCGTGAAGTCCGCGGGGTGGGAAAACAACACACCCCAGCTATCGCCCAGCCATTCGTGGAAACGAATCTTGCCGGCGCTGGAATCCTGTTCGAAGTCGGGGGCGATATCGCCCAGTCTTAGGCTCATGGTGTGGCTCCTGATGAGTGCTTATGGAGCCCACTGTGCATGCATAGGGGGATTTTTAAAAAGAATAAATATCGATTTATCTAGACGATAAAGGAATATTAAAGATCTGTTCATTGGACGTGATCAGCACTGAAGAGCACCATCTTCTTCAAGGTTCGAGAAGGCCTTGAGACGCTGTACAAAGAGGGTTCAGGAAGGGCTTGCGGGGGTTGAGCCCGACTTGAAAAGCAAGACACCTTGCCCGGCATTGCGCCGGGCAAGGTTTTACAGTCTTACAACAGCGGGATCGAGTAGCTGACGATCAAGCGGTTTTCGTCCTGGTTACGCGCGTTGGCGATATCGCTGCGCCACATAGCATTCTTCCATGCCACGCCGACGTTTTTCAGCGGACCTTCCGGTACGACGTAGGCAACAGTGATGTCACGTTCCCACTCGGACTGGCCGGTGAACTCGGTACGGTTGCTGGCAACGGTGTCGATATGGTCGCCTTTGAGGTAAACCACACCGGCGGTCAGGCCAGGTACGCCGACTTTGGCGAAGTCATAGGAGTAGCGAGCTTGCCAGGTACGCTCGCCGGCACGGGCGAACTTCTGGATCTGCATGTCGGTCGTGATGTAGGCCGACGAGCCGTCACCCTGGTTCAGCCAAGGGAAGTCGCTGCTGCCGTTGCTGACCTGGTAACCACCACCGAAGGTGTGACCGGCAACGGAGTACAGGAACAGGCCGCTGTACAGGTTGTTGTCGACTTTGCCGCGACCGGAGTTGACGCCACCGTAGTTGCCTGTGGAGAAGTAGGCGGACTGGTTGCCGTTGTTACCGTCGTCGGAGCTGTTGAAGTAACGCAGGTCAGACTTCAACACGCCCGGACCGATGGCCCAGTTGTGCGTCAGGCCCAGGAAGTGCTGCTTGTAGAAATCTTCCAGGTTGCCGTAGTAGTACTGGGCGGTCAGATCCTTGGTGATCTTGTAGTCGCCACCGGCGTAGTAGAACTTGTTGCTCGAACGCCAGTTCACGCCACGGCTGTTGGCGCCGGAGATGGACAGGCTTTCGTTGTTGCTGGAGTTACGGCCCTTGGCTTTTTCGATCTGGCCGGCGACCAGGGTCAGGTCCTTGATGTCGCTGGAGGTGATCTGGCCACCCTGGAAGGTCTGCGGCAGCAGACGACCATCGTTGGTCACGATAACCGGCAGCTTGGGCTGCAAGGTACCCAGCTTCAATTCAGTCTGGGAAATCTTGGCTTTGGCAGTCAGGCCCAGGCTCGAGTAGTTATCAACGGCTTCGCCATTGGACTTGCTCGGGAAGATGGTGCCGCCGTAGGACGTGGCAGTCGCGCCGTTGGTGCCGCCGCCGGAATCCAGGCGAACACCCAACAGGCCGATAGCGTCAAGACCGAAGCCAACGGTGCCTTGGGTATAACCGGAGATGAAACGCAGATCGAAGCCTTGGCCCCATTCTTCGTTCTTGCTCGGGTTAGCCGTGCCTTCGCGGTTATCGGTGTTGATATAGAAGTTACGCAGACCCAGTGTGGCCTTGCTGTCTTCGATGAAACCGGCAGCGCCTGCTTGCTGGGCGATTGCGCCCAACGCTACAGCCACAGCCAAGGTGGACTTCTTCATGTACCGCTCCTCTCATTTCTAATTTTTGTATTTCTTTGGTCTCGGGTCTGACGCCCTTGATCCAACAGATGCGCGATTAGCGCCGGATAGTGACCACCAAGTCAATCGTAACCTTGTGTGTCTACTACCTTCGTCTAATAGCAGTTGATTTGGTCCCTGCAGGGTAATGAGTTTTTCATACACCCAAAAAGAATTATTTCATTCTTTTTCATACGATCCAGGAATAAGCGAATTCGTGAAACAGGCTGGTCAGGATAGACGACCCCGTCCACAAGCTAATTCCTAAAGGGTATTTTTTACTGCTTTTTTAGATCGATTAGTGTTGACGTTCCATTGCATACGTCACTGATGATCAAAAAGGCGACGCCATCATGGCCAAAGGCACATCATTCCGTCAATTTGTTACAGTTTTTGTATCGGTATTAGTTTCTTTTGATGTCAACGGCTGACGGCCTCTACGAACACGCTATCGGCACATATCAACGCTTCTGAAGGGGCATCAAGCGTTGGGATAAACGCGGTCCAATGTGGGAAGGGACAAGCCCCCTCCCACATTTGGATAGGTATTGGCTGCCAGGCCGGGTTTACAAAGCCTTCTCGAAAATCTTCGAGTTGCGCTGATAGTTGTACAGCGATGCCCGCGCCGACGGCAGGCGGTCTACGCTGCTCGGCACAAAGCCGCGTTCACGGAACCAGTGGGCGGTGCGGGTGGTGAGGACGAACAAGGTCTTCAGGCCCTGGGCCCGGGCACGGGTCTGGATGCGCTCAAGCAACACATCGCCGCGCGCGCCATGGCGGTATTCCGGATTCACCGCCAGGCACGCCAATTCACCCGCATCCGAATCCGCGATCTGATACAACGCCGCGCAAGCGATGATCATCCCTTCGCGCTCGACCACGCTGAACTGCTCGATCTCGCGCTCCAGCACTTCGCGCGAGCGACGCACCAGGATGCCCTGCTCTTCCAGCGGGCTGATCAGGTCGAGCAAACCGCCGACGTCCTCGATCGCCGCTTCGCGCACCAGTTCGAATTGCTCCTGGGCGACCAGCGTACCGCCGCCATCGCGGGTGAACAGTTCGGTGAGCAAGGCGCCGTCTTCGACATAGCTGACAATATGGCTGCGCCCTACTCCGCCACGGCAGGCCTCGGCGGCGGCATCGAGCAGCTCGGCCTGGTAGTTGCTGCCCAGACGTTGCAGGTGGGCCGGCACTTGCTGCGGTCGCAGCTCGCGCACCAGGCGGCCGTTTTCATCGATAAGACCGAGATCGGCGCCGAACAGCAGCAATTTGTCGGCACCCAGGTCGATGGCGGCGCGGGTGGCAACGTCTTCGCAGGCCAGGTTGAAGATTTCACCGGTGGGCGAATAACCCAACGGCGACAGCAGCACGATGGAACGCTCGTCCAGCAGGCGGCCGATGCCTTTGCGGTCGACCCGGCGCACTTCGCCGGTGTGGTGATAGTCCACGCCTTCGAGCACACCGATTGGCCGCGCCGTCACCAGATTGCCGCTGGCCACCCGCAGGCGCGAGCCCTGCATGGGCGATGAGGCCATGTCCATGGACAGACGCGCTTCGATGGCGATACGCAGGTGCCCCACCGCGTCGATTACGCACTCCAGGGTTGCCGCATCGGTAATGCGCAAGCCGTCGTGATAAGCCGGAACCAGGCCGCGCGCTTCAAGGCGGGCTTCGATTTGCGGACGCGAGCCGTGGACCAGTACCAGTCGCACACCCAGGCTGTGCAACAGCACCAGGTCGTGGACGATATTGCCGAAATTCGGGTGTTCCACACCATCGCCGGGCAGCATGACCACAAAGGTGCAGTCGCGGTGAGCGTTGATGTAGGGCGAAGCGTGACGAAGCCAATTAACGTAGTCGGGCATAACACCTGGGCCTGTAATAAAAAGCAGCCAAAAAGGGATCAATCGTGAAAGCGCACAGCGGGCTGATGGTTATCGTCGGAACAGGCTTGGCGACACGCTCACTCTCCTTCTATGTACGAACAGGCAGGGGTTAATTTATGCGGGTTTCAGGCAGTAATGTTCGATCAGTTCCCGCAATAGACGCACTGTAGGCGTCAAGCGTGACATTTCGAGGTATTCGCCCGGCTGGTGCGCACAGGCGATATCGCCAGGGCCTAGCACCAGGGTTTCGCAACCAAGGCGCTGAAGATAAGGCGCTTCGGTGCCGAACGCCACCGCTTCGGCGCGATGACCGGTCAAACGCTCTGCGACCCGCACCAGTTCGGCGTCTTCCGGCTGTTCGAACGGCGGCACTTCGGGGAACAGCGGCGCGTAGTCGATCTTGACCTGATGACGCTCGGCCAGGGGTTGCAGCTTCTGCCGGATGGCGGCGCGCAGAACCTGCGGGTCCATGCCCGGCAACGGCCGCAGGTCGAATTCCAGGGAGCATTGGCCGCAGATGCGGTTGGGGTTGTCGCCGCCATGGATACAGCCAAAGTTCATGGTCGGCTGCGGCACGCTGAACTGCGGGTTGCGGTATTCGCGTTGCCAGGCCAGGCGCAGGCCGCGCAGTTCGCCGATGGCGTCGTGCATGGCTTCCAGGGCGCTGTGGCCCAGGCTCGGGTCCGATGAATGGCCGCTTTGGCCAAGAATGTCGATGCGCTCCATCATCACGCCTTTGTGCAGGCGGACCGGCTTGAGCCCGGTCGGCTCGCCGATCACCGCTGCGCGGCCCAGCGGGCGTCCGGCTTCGGCCAATGCCCGAGCGCCGGACATGGAGCTTTCTTCATCGCACGTGGCGAGGATCAGCAGCGGTTGCTTGAACGGTTGATCGAGCAGCGGCAACACGGCTTCGATGACCAGGGCAAAGAAGCCCTTCATGTCGCAACTGCCCAGTCCTACCCAGCGGCCGTCGACTTCCGTCAGCTTGAGCGGATCGGTTTTCCACAATGCCGCGTCGTAGGGCACCGTGTCGCTGTGACCGGCCAGCACCAGGCCGCCGGGGCCGCTGCCAAAGCTGGCCAGCAGGTTGAATTTGCCGGGGCTGACGTGCTGGATGTCGATGGCAAAGCCCAGGTCGCCCAGCCAGGTGGCGAGCAGATCGATCACCGGGCGGTTGGTCTGATCCAGCGACGCTTGAGTGCAACTGACCGACGGCGCGGCAATCAACGCGGCAAACTGCTCTTTCATGGACGGTAACGGCATGCGCGGTCTCCAACTTCCCGGATGAGCCCCACTATAGAGCCATCTGCACGACACAATAAACCGTTGCGGCACGTTGCCGGGCTCAGTCCTGTACACTGCACGACCTTGGCAGCCACACTTTTCCCCGGCTGCGCTCCCGATCCTGGATTTTCCGGCCATGCAGAAAGAAACCGAAATCAAGCTCCGCGTCAGCCGCGAAACACTCGCCGCGCTGCGTGAGCACCCGCTACTGAAAAAACGCAACAAAAGTGGCTGGGAACGCCGTGAGTTGATGAATCAGTACTTCGACACCCCCGAACGCGACCTGGCCCAGGCCAAGGTGGCCCTGCGCCTGCGCAAGGACGGTGACGACATCATCCAGACCCTCAAGACCCGCGGCCAAAGTGTTGCCGGCTTGTCGGAACGTAACGAATACAACTGGGACCTGCCCAAAGCCAAGCTCGACGTGAAGAAGCTCGACGGCGAGTGCTGGCCCGAGCAACTGGCCGAGCTGGACAAAAAGACCCTCAAGCCGATCTTTACCACCGACTTCGTGCGTGAACGCGCCGAAATCGCCTGGGGTCGCGGCAAGGCCAAGGTGGTGATCGAAGCCGCCCTGGACCTGGGCCATGTGGTCGTCGGCAAGCAGAAGGAAGAAATCTGCGAGCTGGAACTGGAACTGCGCGAAGGCGAGCCCGCAGCGTTGCTGGAGCTGGCCGCAGAATTGGCAGCGACCCTGGCGCTGATGCCCTGTGACATCAGCAAGGCCGAACGTGGCTATCGCCTGTACGACGCCAGCAGCTATTCCCTGAGCCTGCCGGCACCGCAGATTCACGCCGAAATGCCGTTGGACGATGCCTTCGCCGCAATCATGTGGCACCTGCTGGGCAGCAGCCAGCGCCTGGCCGAGCAATATCGCTTCAATGGCCACTGGCGTCTGCTGCAGGATTGGGTCGAGAACCTCGGCGAATTGCGCGCCCTGATCGGCAGCCTCGGCCAGGCCGCGCCGCGTCAATCCACCAGTGAGCTGCGCAGTGCCCTCGATGCGTTGCTGGAAGACTGGCGCCCGCTGGTCCAGGCCGGTGACGACGATGAAGACATTCGCAAAGCCGCACCGGAGCAGTTCGTTGAAGAATTGCAGGATGTGCGCTGGGGCCTGTTCTCCCTGAACACCTCGCGCTGGCTGCTGGCCCGCACCTGGACCGAAGCGCGCAACGTGCGTGGCAACCGTCAGGGCGCCGCGCAGATCACCAACTGGCTACCGCGCCTGTTGGCCGATGACGCCGTTGCCCTGCAACTGCCGCGTTACCAGCAGCAGCCCGAAGACCTGGCCGAGCAATTGCCGCGCATCGAACGCATCCAGGCCTGGCTGCACCATGCGCGCCACGTGGTGGACATCCCGGAACTGGACCGCTTGTACGGCGAGCTGAACAAGCTGGCGCACCTGGCCAACCAGCCGATTACCGATGAGTCGCTGGATGCGCGGATGCACCAGGCGATTGCGGTGTATCAGAATCGGGCCTGGAAGACCTTGCTGCGCCTGTAATATCGCCATCGGGGGCAAGCCCCCTCCCACATTGGATTGCGTTCCCCTGTGGGAGGGGGCTTGCCCCCGATGAGGCCGCCTCTGTCAGCGCAATACTGGCAGGCTGGTGGTGGACTTGATCTCCGACAAAGCCACAATCGAATTGACCTCCTGAATCCCCGGCACCATCGACAACTTGTCAAAGAAAAACCGCTCGTACGCCTCGATGTCCGACGCAACAATGCGCAATAAAAAATCCACCGCCCCCATCAGCACGTAACACTCCAGCACTTCCGGAAAGCCACGAATTGCCTCGGTGAACTCGGTGAAGTTGGATCGACCGTGGGCGTTGAGTTTGACCTCGGCGAAGATCTGCGTGTTGAGGCCGATTTTCTTGCGGTCCAGCAGCGTCACCTGGCCGCGAATCACGCCTTCTTCCTTCAACCGCTGGATGCGCCGCCAGCAGGGCGACTGGGACAGGCCGACCTGTTCGGCAATCTGCGCGCTGGAGAGCGAGGCGTCCTCTTGCAGCAGGGCCAGGATACGGCGGTCATACACGTCCAACTCACTGTGCATAAAAATACCTTCTAGGGCGCTTATCTTGAATTAACTGATTCAATTTTCTGCGATTCATGCGCATCTTAGATAAGAAATCTCCGAAGGCGAATGTAAAAATTTCTCCAGTCGAATCTGGAGAGTCAGCATGCACGCCGTCGAAACCGTCCACCCTGTCACCCGCGCCGATGCGTGGGCTGTCGATAGCCTTCAGTGCGAGGCCCATTATCGGATCGCTGCAGAGGCGGAACCGGACGTGCTGTGCCGGGTACTGAATTACTTCGCGCTGCAATTTCTCACGCCCAGCCAGGTGATCGTGAACAGGCAAGACGACCTGCTGCATATCGACATCGTGATGGAAGGCCTGAGCTGGCATCGCGCCCAGGTGATCGGTGAAAAGTTTCGAAACCTGATCAGCGTGTGTTCCGTTGAGCTGTGGCCGGCAGGTAGCGCGCGGCCTCACGCCGTGGTGGCAGCCTCTCGGCAAAAGCCTGCAATACACGCCCAGGGCGAATGTTCAGAAGCTGGCTAGCCTGGGATTACACCCCGACGCCAGGAACCTCCATGTCTCCCGTCCTGCAAGATCGCCCTCTGGAACTGCAACAGTTGCTGCCTGCATTGATCGAGCAGCAACTGATTACGCCAGAGACGGCGCGACAGCTATCGTCCGCGCCTGCCAGCGCCCGGCACCCGCTGGAAACGATCGCCGCACAAGGGCCCTGCCTGGAAACACTGACGCAGTGGCTGGCCCGGCACGTCGATCAGCCTTATCTGCGCATCGACCCGCTGAAGATCGACGTGGCGACGGTGGTGCCGCTGATGTCCCACGCCTTCGCCCAGCGTCACGCCATCCTTGCAGTGGCCGTGGATGCGCGCAGCGTGACGGTTGCCAGCGCTCAGCCCCATGTCAGCGGCTGGGAGGCCGGGCTGTCCCAGGTACTCAAACGCTCGATCAAGCGCGTGGTGGCCAACCCCCAAACCCTCCAGCGCTGTATCAATGAATTTTACCGTCTGGCCAGATCGGTCAGCGGTGCCGACCAGCAAATGGCGCCCCCCGGTACTGTCGAACGGCTCAGCCTGGGCGCCGGCGATAGCGAGCCGCATGCCGATGACGCGCATATCGTCAATATCGTCGACTGGCTGTTGCAATACGCCTTTGATCAACGGGCCAGCGATATCCATATCGAGCCCTGCCGCGAACAGGGGCGTGTGCGCTTTCGCATTGACGGGCTGTTGCATGACGTCTACCAATTTCCGCCCCAGGTCACCACAGCTGTCGTCAGCCGACTGAAAAGCCTTGGGCGTATGAATGTGGCGGAAAAGCGCAAGCCCCAGGATGGGCGCATCAACATGAAAACGGCGGGCGTTGAAGTGGAACTGCGCCTGTCGACCTTGCCCACCGCCTTCGGCGAAAAGCTGGTCATGCGCATTTTTGATCCCCAGGTGCTGCTCAAGGATTTCGATCAACTGGGGCTGTCCGCCGACGATCAGCAGCGCTGGCAGATCATGACCCGACAGGCCAACGGCATCATTCTGGTCACCGGCCCCACCGGCTCGGGCAAGACCAGCACGCTCTACAGCACCCTCAGGCAACTGGCGACCCGGGAGGTCAACCTGTGCACGGTGGAGGACCCCATCGAAATGGTCGAGCCGGCATTCAACCAGATGCAGGTGCAGCACAACATCGACCTGACCTTCGCCAGCGGTATCCGCGCGTTGCTGCGCCAGGACCCGGACATCATCATGATCGGCGAGATTCGCGACCAGGAGACCGCCGAGATGGCGATCCAGGCAGCGCTGACCGGGCACCTGGTGCTGTCAACGCTGCACACCAACGATGCGCCGAGCGCCATCAGCCGCTTGCAGGAGTTGGGCATCGCTCATTATTTGATCAAGGCGACGCTGATAGGCGTCATGGCACAGCGCCTGGTGCGCGTGCTGTGCCCCCATTGCAAACGCGGCGTGGCCGACGTCTACGCAGCGGTCGGGTGTGGAGAGTGCCGCGACAGTGGCTATCGGGGCAGGGCCGGGCTTTACGAGATCATGGTCCTGGATGAAACCCTCAAGGCGCTGATCACCCCCGGCGCTGACGTTCAGGCCTTGCGCCATGCCGCACTCGGGCAAGGCATGCACAGCCTGCGGATGGCCGGCATGCAAAAGATGAAGGCGGGGCTGACAACGCTGGCGGAGGTCCTCAGGGTTACCCCTGGGGATTCAGAAACAAATCCTTTGAGCATTGGGCAATGAAACCGTCCTTATCCGTGACGACACCGTTACAATCGACCGAACGTCGTGTCACTGACATCATCAGATAGGGAATCGCAATGCAGATCGGAACCGTACTGCTTCTTTTCGTGGGATTGGCCATTGCCATCCTGTTCATGGGTTTCAAGGTGGTGCCCCAGGGCTACCAGTGGACCGTCGAACGTTTCGGCCGCTATACCAACACCCTCAAGCCCGGCCTGAACATCATCATCCCGGTCATGGACCGCATCGGCCGCAAGATCAACGTGATGGAAAGCGTGCTGGATATCCCGCCCCAGGAAGTGATTACCGCCGACAACGCCACCGTGCAGATTGACGCCGTGTGCTTCTTCCAGGTGGTCAACACTGCCCAGGCCGCGTATGAGGTGAACAACCTCGAACATGCCATTCGCAACCTGCTGCAAACCAATATCCGTACGGTGCTCGGTTCCATGGAGCTGGATGCCATGCTCAGCCAGCGCGACGGTATCAACGAAAAGCTGCTGCGCACCGTCGACGAAGCCACGGCGCCGTGGGGCATCAAGATCACCCGTATCGAAATCAAGGACATCAGCCCGCCCGCCGACCTCATGGCGGCCATGTCCGGGCAAATGAAAGCCGAACGGATCAAGCGTGCGCAGATCCTCGAAGCCGAAGGCCTGCGAGCCTCGGCGATCCTTACCGCCGAGGGCAAGAAACAGGCGCAGATCCTCGAGGCAGAGGGTAGCCGCCAGGCCGCCTTCCTCGAATCCGAAGCCCGTGAACGTCAGGCCGAGGCTGAAGCCCGCGCGACCCAGGTGGTCTCGGAAGCGATCGCCTCCGGCAACGTGCAGGCGGTGAACTACTTCGTCGCGCAGAAATACATCGATGCCCTGGGCAAGCTGGCATCGGCCAACAACAGCAAGGTTATCCTGATGCCGCTGGAAGCCAGCCAGGTGATTGGTGCCGTGGGCGGTATCGGCGAGATCGTCAAAGCCACCTTCGACAACAAGAAAGGCTGAGGTCGCCACCATGTGGGATTTCCTGCAGCATCTTTCGTTCTGGGACTGGTTGGCGCTGGGCACCGTGTTGTTGATTCTTGAGGTGTTCGGTGCCGGAGGCTACCTGTTGTGGATGGGTATCGCCGCAGCGGCCGTGGGCGTGATCAAGTTTATCGTCCCGCCCCTTGGACTTGAGTGGCAACTGCTGCTGTTCGCCCTGTTGTCGATATTGACGGCCGTGTACTGGTGGCGACGCCAACGCAGCAGCGCCAAGGCCAGCGACCAGCCCGGCTTGAACGAGCGCGGCTCAGAGCTGGTCGGGCGCACGTTCGTGGTGCATCAGGCGATAGTGGACGGCAGGGGCAAGGTCAAGGTCGGCGATGGCGTATGGATGGTCACCGGTACCGATGCCCCTGTAGGCGCTCAAGTCCGCGTGATTGGGCAGGATGGCGTGGTTTTAAAGGTTGAAACTGTTTAGTCAGTGATGGAACTGGATAAGGTTAACTACAATCAAAACGTACAGATAACCCACCGGAGTCACCCATCATGCGTCTTAAATATGCTGTCGCAACCCTCGCTGTGCTCTCCCTCCCTGTCGGCTCAGCCATGGCCGACAGCTTCTGGCGTAATGTCATCTCGTCGGGCGCCACCACCGGCTCGACCTACCTGACCTTCAAGGACCACAAAATGGTCGTCGCCGCCCAGGATGACGCCGGCAGCTTCGTCGCCAGCGACGGCGGCATCCGCGGCCCGTATCTGGAGGCGGCCATGCAGAAAGTGCGCGCCGACAACCCTGGCCTGCAGGCCACGGACATGGAGCTGGCCAACGCCATCCTCGCGAAGAACGCTGTTACCGAGTAACGACTACAGCGTAAAGAATGCCGCTTTTTCAAGCGGCATTTTTTTGCCTGCAACATGACGAATCGTTCACGGGCGACAGGCTATATTCAGTCGAGCCGTGCAACCATGCAGGACTCACACGTCCATCACTCATCGCCTACCGGATGCCTTCTTCGTCATGAGCCAACAGCCTTTCCTGCCGTTCTCCAAACCTACCATTGACGAAGCCACGATCTCGGCGGTCGGCGATGTCCTGCGTTCCGGCTGGATCACCAGTGGGCCGAAGGTGCAGGCATTCGAAGCGCAGTTGTCGGAATACTTTGGCGGCCGCCCGGTGCGCACCTTCAACTCCGGCACCTGCACCATGGAAATTGCCTTGCGCATCGCCGGTATCGGGCCTGGGGATGAAGTCATCACGACGCCGATCTCCTGGGTCGCCACAGCCAACGTCATCCTCGAGGTGGGCGCCACCCCGGTCTTTGCCGATATCGACCCGGTCACCCGCAACATCGATCTGGCTCAGGTTGAAGCGGCGATCACTCCACGCACCAAGGCAATCATCCCGGTCTACCTGGCCGGTTTGCCCCTGGATATGCCGATGCTCTATGCGCTGGCCAACAAGTACAAGCTGCGCATCGTCGAGGATGCCGCCCAGGCGCTCGGGTCCAGTTGGGACGGCGAACGCATCGGCGCTACCGGCGACTTCGTGTCGTTCAGCTTCCAGGCGAACAAGAACATCACTTCATCCGAAGGCGGCTGCCTGGTGCTGAACAACGCCGAAGAAGCCCGCCTGGCCGAGAAATACCGCCTGCAAGGCGTGACCCGCAGCGGTTTCGACGGCCTGGATGTGGACGTGCTGGGCGGCAAGTTCAACATGACCGATATCGCCGCTGCCATCGGCCTCGGGCAATTTGCCCACATCGAGAAGATCACCGCCCATCGCCAGAACCTGGCACGCCACTACTTCGAATGCTTCGGCAGTGATTTTGAACAACAGTACGGCGCGCAACTGCCGCCGGCGGACTTCGAAAACAGCAACTGGCACCTGTTCCAACTGGTATTGCCGGAGCGTCAGGATGGTCTGCCCGCCCGCGCTACGTTTATGGAGCAGATGCAGGCCCTTGGCGTCGGCATTGGCTATCACTACCCGCCCATCCACCTGCTGAGCCTGTATCGGGCACAGGGCTTCAAGGAAGGGATGTTCCCGGTGGCGGAGCGTGTTGGGCGATTGATCGTGTCGTTGCCGATGTTCACGGCGATGACGGAGGCGGATGTGGAGCGGGCTGTGGCGGCGGTCAAAACGGTATTGAAAGCAGGCTGATCAATTAATGTGGGAGGGGGCTTGCCCCCGATTGAGGTGGGTCAGCCACTGATGAGGAGACTGACACTCCGCCATCGGGGGCAAGCCCCCTCCCACATTGGGTTCTGTGTTACTCGCCGATAGCGGCTTTGTAGCCGGCAGCGTCCAGCAATTTCTCCAGATCAGCTGCGTTGCTTGGCTTGAGCTTGAAGATCCAGGCGCCGTAAGGGTCGGAGTTCAACAGCTCAGGACTGCCGCTCAACTCTTCGTTGACCGCAATCACCTCGCCTGCAACCGGGGCATAGATGTCCGAAGCCGCCTTCACCGACTCAACCACACCTGCCTGGCCCTGGGCTTCAAATGTGGCACCCACCTCGGCCAGCTCAACAAACACCACATCGCCCAACGCTTCCTGAGCATGGTCGGAGATCCCGACGGTCACGCTGCCGTCGGCTTCCAGACGGGCCCACTCATGACTTTCGGCAAAACGCAGGTCGGCAGGGATATTGCTCATAGTCTGTGTCCTCAAGAAGAAATGTCAGCGGCCGGTGGCCCGCCGGAAAATAGTTAGATCAAGGTTTTGCCATGGCGGACGAAGGTCGGCTTGACCACTCGAACCGGGTACCACTTGCCGCGGATTTCCACTTCGGCCCGGTCGGCAGTCGCTGTCGGTACACGCGCCAGGGCAATGGATTTGCTTAGCGTAGGTGAGAAACTACCACTGGTGATCTCCCCTTCGCCAACATTGGCGATACGAACCACCTGGTGAGCACGCAGAACCCCACGTTCTTCCAGGACCAGCCCGACCAATTTGAACTGCACACCGGCCGCTTTTTCCGCTTCCAGCGCGGCGCGGCCGATAAAATTGCGCCCTGCCGGTTCCCAGGCGATGCTCCAGGCCATGTTGGCCGCCAGGGGCGACACCTGCTGGTGGATATCCTGACCATACAGGTTCATGCCGGCCTCCAGGCGCAAAGTATCGCGCGCGCCGAGGCCGATGGGGGAAATTCCGGCGCCCACCAGGTCGTTGAAAAAACCCGGCGCCTGGTCCGCAGGCAGGACAATTTCCAGGCCGTCTTCGCCGGTGTAACCGGTGCGGGCGATAAACCAGTCGCCGTCGGCCTGGCCTTCGAACGGTTTGAGCTGATGGATCAGGGTGCCACGGGACTGGGTCACCAGTTCGGCGATCTTCTGCCGCGCGTGAGGACCTTGAATGGCGAGCATGGCCAGCTCGGAGCGCTCCTGCAGTTGCACCTGATAGCTGCCCAGTTGCGCCTGCATCCAGGCCATGTCCTGATCACGGGTGGCGGCGTTGACCACCAGTCGGTAACCGGTTTCGGTACGGTAGACGATCATGTCGTCCACCACCCCGCCCTGCTCGTTGAGCATGGCGCTGTACAACGCGCGGCCGCAGCCGTGCAATCGATCGACATCATTGGCCAGCAGGTGCTGGAGCCATTCCTTGGCCTGGGGGCCGGTGACATCGATCACGGTCATATGAGATACATCAAACACCCCGCAGTCGCGCCGCACCTGATGGTGCTCCTCAACTTGCGAGCCGTAATGCAAAGGCATATCCCAACCGCCAAAATCGACCATTTTCGCGCCGAGGGCGAGATGCAGGTCATACAGAGGCGTACGCTGTCCCATGGGTTTCTCCTTCCGGGCTTGGCGAAGGTGCGCAGAGCTGCCACTTGCGCCGAACACCTTGAACGACAAGGCCCGCAGCCACATACAGCAGGTCGATCCGAAAGACGGAGCACACCGAATGCCGCGCATTGTAGCCGCAAGCTGTAGGACTGGCACCTAGCCGATTTGTCGTGCGGAGCGTCGGATCAACCCGATGACCGGCAGCAACCCGACCAGCACCAGGGTCAACGCCGGCAGCGAGGCCCGCGCCCATTCCCCTTCACTGGTCATTTCAAAGATGCGCACCGCCAGGGTGTCCCAGCCAAACGGGCGCATCAGCAAGGTGGCGGGCATTTCCTTGAGCACATCGACAAACACCAGCAGCGCCGCGCTCAGGGTGCCGGGCAGCAACAGCGGCAGATACACCTTGCAAAACAGTTGTGGCCCACTCACGCCCAGGCTGCGTGCGGCCTCGGGCAACGACGGGCGAATACGCGCCAGGCTGTTTTCCAGAGGCCCGTAGGCGACCGCCAGGAATCGCACCAGATACGCCAGCACCAGCGCCGACAGGCTGCCCAGCAGCAACGGCTTGCCCGCGCCGCCCAGCCAGCCCGACAGCGGCACCACCAGTTCGCGGTCCAGATAGCTGAAGGCCAACATGATCGACACCGCCAACACCGACCCGGGCAAGGCATAACCGACATTCGCCAGGCTGATGCCGGAGCGGATCGCCCGCGTCGGCGCCAGGCGGTTGGCGAACGCCAGTATCAGCGCCACGCTGACAGTCACCAGCGCCGCTATCCCACCCAGGTACAGCGTATGCACGATCAGGCCGGTGTAGCGCTCATCCAGATCGAAGCGGCCGCGCTGCCAGAACCAGGCCACCAGTTGTAGCATCGGGATCACAAACGCGCAGGCGAACACCAGGCCACACCAACCGCTGGCCGCGGCCGCCTTGAGCCCACGCAGGTGATACAGCGCCTTGCTGCGCGGGCGCTCGTTGCCGGGCCGGCTCGCTCCCCGCGCGCGCCGCTCGCCATACAGCACCAGCATCACCACCAGCAACAACAGGCTGGCCAGTTGGGCGGCGCTGGACAGGCTGAAAAAGCCATACCAGGTTTTATAGATGGCGGTGGTGAACGTGTCGAAATTGAACACCGAGACCGCACCAAAATCCGCCAGGGTTTCCATCAGGGCCAAGGCGACACCGGCACCAATCGCCGGCCGCGCCATGGGCAGCGCCACGCGCCAGAACGCCTGCCACGGCGACTGGCCCAGCACCCGTGCCGCTTCCATCAAGCCCTTGCCCTGGGCCAGGAATGCCGAACGCGCCAGCAGATAGACATAGGGGTAGAACACCAGCACCAGGACGATGATCACGCCGCTGGTGGAGCGCACGCGGGGCAGGCGCAGCCCCGCGCCGAACCCTTCGCGCAGCAGGGTCTGCACCGGGCCTGCAAAGTCCAGCAGTCCTACGAACACGAAGGCCAGCACATAGGCCGGAATCGCAAAGGGCAGCATCAACGCCCAATCCAGCCAGCGCCGTCCCGGGAACTCGCAGAGGCTGGTCAGCCAGGCCAGGCTCACCCCCAGCAAGGTCACGCCAACGCCGACGCCGAGTACCAGGGTCAAGGTGTTGCCCAGTAAGCGAGGCATCTGCGTGTCCCACAGGTGGGACCAGATTTGTTGATCGATGCTTTGCCAGGACAGCAACAGCACGCTCAGCGGCAGCAGCACCAGGGCGGCGACGGTGAAGACCGGCAGGTACCAGCGGCGTTGGGCGGGGTGGGCCAAGAGCAAATTCCCTGGGAATGGACTGTCTGACAGCAGACATAAAACAGTGCGGGAGGTGGCCGTCTGTAGGAGCGAGCTTGCTCGCGAAAAACGTCAACGATAACGCGCGCTTCCTGAATGAACGCGGTGCCTGTGAGTTTTTCGCGAGCAAGCTCGCTCCTACAAAAAGCTTTAACGATTTAGAAACTCAGTTCCAACCGGCGCGGTCCATCAAGCGGATCGCCTCGGCCTGACGCTTGCCCGCCACTTCCACCGGCAAGGTATCGGCCACGAATTTGCCCCAGGTCGCCACTTCGGCCGACGGCGGTACCGCCGGGTTGGCCGGGAACTCCTGGTTCACGTCGGCGAAGATCTTCTGCGCCTCGGGCGTGGTCATCCATTCCACCAGGGCCTTGGCCGCTGCCGGGTGTGGCGCGTGTTTGGTCAAGCCAATGCCCGACAGGTTCACATGCACGCCACGGTCGCCCTGGTTCGGCCAGAACAGCTTCACCGCCAGGTCCGGCTTCTGCTTGTGCAGGCGACCGTAGTAGTAAGTGTTGACGATACCCACGTCGCATTGCCCGGCGTTGATCGCCTCCAGCACGGCGATATCGTCGGAGAACACGTCGGTAGACAGGTTATTCACCCAGCCTTTGACGATTTCTTCGGTCTTGGCCGCGCCGTGGGTCTCGATCAGCGTGGCGGTCAGGGACTGGTTATAGACCTTTTTCGCCGTGCGCAGGCACAGGCGGCCTTCCCACTGTTTGTCGGCCAGGGCTTCGTAGGTGGTCAGGTCGCCCGGTTTTACCCGGTCGGTGGAATAGGCGATGGTGCGCGCGCGCAGGCTCAACCCGGTCCACGCATGGGCCGAGGAGCGGTATTGCAGCGGAATATTCTTGTCGATCACCTCGGAGGTGAACGGCTGCAGGATGCCCATCTGCTCGGCCTGCCAGAGGTTGCCGGCGTCGACGGTGAGCAGCAGGTCAGCGGTGGCATTTTCGCCCTCGGCCTTGATGCGCTGCATCAGCGGGGCTTCCTTGTCGGTGATGAACTTCACCTGTACGCCGGTCTTGCGGGTATAGGCGTCGAACACCGGCTTGATCAGTTCGTCGATGCGCGAGGAGTAGACCACCACTTCGTCGGCGGCCTGCGCGGTGGCGCTGCCGATCAGGGTGAGTGCCAGGGCAGTCAGGAGGCGCTTGGATGCCAACATGGGTGCGGTCTCTCATTTGCAAAAAGTGCGCAAATGATAAGGACTCACATTTGGTAACGCTTGATGGAGGCGTTACCAGATGTTGCACGGTTTGAGGTATGTGTGAGGGCTGGCGGCCTCATCGGGGCATAGGTATCTACACAACCCAGCAGCGCCCAACCGTAACCACGATGCGAAGCGAGTCGCTCTTGATCTGCTTTTGATCCTAGGCGCCCCGTTAAACCACGCTGGCCGAACGCAGGCTTGAATCCGT
>NZ_CVTO01000138.1:0-1846 GCF_900004715.1 Pseudomonas sp. 24 E 13 | reverse complement strand
GACCCGCCGTCAGGGCGGAACCCTAAGTGGCCGTTACCTAAATAATGGATATGTACTCGGTCTGATCCAAGATACTGGCAAGCCAAGAGGCCGCCATCGGGGGCAAGCCCCCTCCCACAGGGGGCCGCATTTCAATTTACAGTTTGGCGAGGTCCGGGAGGTCGCCGGTCAGGCCCAAGGCCTGGCGTACAAACAGTGCCTTGGCTTCGGGAATCTGGTCGACGATCTTCAACCCGGCATTGCGCAACCAGCGCAGCGGCAGTTGATCGGCCTGAAACAGGCGCTCGAAGCCTTCCATTGCCGCCATCAGCGCCAGGTTATGCGGCATGCGCCGACGCTCGTAGCGGCTCAGCACCTTCACATCCGCCAGACGCTCGCCACGTTCGCTGGCCGCCAGCAGCACTTCGGCCAGCACCGCGGCATCGAGAAAGCCCAGGTTCACGCCCTGCCCCGCCAAGGGATGGATGACGTGGGCCGCATCGCCAATCAACGCCAGGCCTTCGGCCACGTAACGTTTGGCGTGACGCTGACGCAACGGCACGCAGACGCGCGGGTCGGCGCTGACCACCGTGCCCAGGCGCCCCTCAAAGGCCCGCTCCAGCTCACCGCAGAAGCGCTCATCGTCCAGGGCCATCAAACGCTCGGACTCCGCCGGCGTGGTCGACCAGACAATCGAGCACCAGTCCTCCTGCCCATCACGCACCAGCGGCAGGAATGCCAGCGGGCCCGTGTCGGTGAAGCGTTGCCACGCGGTGCGCTGGTGCGGCTGGCTGCTGCGTACGCTGGTCACGATGGCGTTGTGCAGGTAGTCCCATTCACGGGTGGGGGTGCCGGTCAGGCGGCGCACTGCGGAGTTGGCGCCATCGGCGGCGACCACAAGCGGCGCGCGCAGCTTGCGCCCATCGGCCAGGGTCAGCAGCCATTCATCGCCGGAGCGGCGCATCTGCTCCAGGCGCGCATTGGCCAACAGCCCCAGGTCACAATCATGCAGGCGGTCCAGCAAGGCATCCTGGATCACACGGTTCTCGACGATATGCCCCAGCACCTCGGCATGCACACTGGCCGCCGAGAAGTGGATCTGCCCGGTGCCGCTGCCGTCCCACACTTGCATCTGGCCATAGGGGCTGGCGCGGCGCTCGACGATGCCGTCCCACACGCCAAGGCGTTCGAGAATGCGCTGGCTGGCGGCGGACAGCGCACTGACCCGAGGTTCAAACGCCGCCGCCGGTTCGAACGGCTTGACGCTCAACGGGCTGCCGTCAAGCAGCAATACCTGCAGGCCACTGCCCTGCAACGCCAGCGCCAGGGCGCTTCCGACCATTCCGGCCCCGACAATCAGCACATCTGCGCGCATGTCCATAGTCAAGCCTGTCTCGCTGGCGGCTTGCGCCGCACGTAAAGGGTTTTGTCGACCCGCGCCACCAGGGTGCCGGAGCCGTCATGAATCTGGACCTTGAGCCGAGGCAAATATTTCTCGCCATCGGCGGTCTGTCGACGAACCTCATCGAGCAGGGCGTCGTCGATGGAGAACTCGGCATACACCGGACCTTTGCCCGGCGAGATGAAGTCGATGCTGGCGGCCTTGTCCCAGACAATGTAATCGCGGCCCAGGTTCTCCATCAGCATCAGCATGTAGAACGGGTCGACCATCGAATACAGGCTGCCGCCGAACTGGGTGCCCACATAGTTGCGGTTATACCAGCCCAGGCCCATGCGCACCTTGACGTGACGAAAGTCGGCGCTCATCTGCTGCACGCTGACCCCGGCGCCCAGGTACGGCGGATAGAGCGTCATCACCCAGCGCAGCAGCCGCGCCTTGCCCAGACGCTGGATCAGCCACTTACGC
>NZ_CVTO01000139.1:16638-17522 GCF_900004715.1 Pseudomonas sp. 24 E 13 | reverse complement strand
CGCCGGTGCTTGCATCTGGGGTGCGTAGAACTGTTGGGCCGGGGTCTTGCTGTGACGGCTGATCCGTACGGACTCTTCGCCTTCCTTTATTTCCAGCTCGTCGATACCGGATTCTTCCAGCAGTTCGATCAGTTTCTTAACTTTACGGATATCCATGAATCATCAACTCCCAAGGGTCGGTCAGGGGCGTTTAGCCTGTTCTTCAACGTGTTCCAGGGCGGCCTCCAGGGCCAGTCGGTAACCGCTGGCGCCAAGGCCGCAGATCACTCCTACCGCTACATCGGAGAAGTAAGAGTGATGGCGGAAAGCTTCGCGTTTGTGCACGTTCGATAAATGCACTTCGATGAATGGGATGCTCACCGCCAGCAGCGCGTCACGTAATGCAACGCTTGTATGCGTGAAAGCGGCGGGATTGATCAGAATAAAGTCCACACCTTCGCCGCGCGCGGCATGGATGCGATCAATCAATTCATACTCGGCATTGCTTTGCAGGTAGAGCAAATGGTGGCCGGCAACACGGGCCCTCTGTTCCAGATCGAGGTTGATCTGCTCCAGCGTCACTGCCCCGTAGACGCCCGGTTCACGGGTGCCGAGCAGGTTCAGGTTGGGTCCGTGAAGAACCAGTAAGGTCGCCATCGGCTGTTCCTTGTTATTGGTTGGGGTAGCGCAGAACCCGGCGACTATGCCGCAAAGCCTTTGTGACTGTCCAGTTCTATGCAGTAGCCAGCACGATTAGCGAGGATAGCGCGAAATTTGTGACTGTGACTTGGGATTCGGTCATGGGTAATACAGTCGTGAAATCGCGGGAGATCCCATGTGGGAGGGGGCTTGCCCCCGATGGCGGCCTCTGGGCCGACCAGGATGTTGGATTAGACCGAGTACAT
>NZ_CVTO01000139.1:6366-16588 GCF_900004715.1 Pseudomonas sp. 24 E 13 | reverse complement strand
CAAGCCTGCGTTCGGCCAGCGTGGTTTAACGGGGCGCCTGAGATCAAGATCAAAAGCCAGATCAAGATCACGAGCGGCTCGCTTCGCATCGTGGTTACGGTTGGGCGCTACAGAGTTGTGTAGATACCTATGGCTATCAGGGGCAAGCCCCCTCCCACATTTTGATCTCCACTGGAGGGGAGATTAGACGCGGAAGGCCTGCACCGCCGTGTTGAGCTGCCCGCCCAGCACCAGCAGGTGTTCGCCCTGGCTGCGCCCCTGGCCGATACGCAGCAGGTTGTCCTCGCCCAGTTGGTGAATGCGTTCGCTGTTATCGCGAATCTCGCTCACGGCGCCGCTTTGCTGCGCAGTCACGTCAGCGATGCGTACCGCCGTCTCGGAAATAGTCTGGATCGCCCCGACGATTTCGTCCAGCGCGCCATCGGCGGCCTGGGCTTGCTCGGCGGTGGCTTCGGCATGTTCGACCTGCGCACGCATGCCTTGCACCGATTGGTGGGCGGCGGTTTGCAGGCTGCTGATCAAGCCCTGGATTTCGGCGGTGGCGCCGGCTGTGCGTTGGGCCAGGGTGCGCACTTCATCGGCGACCACTGCAAAACCCCGGCCGGCCTCACCGGCGCGGGCGGCTTCGATAGCGGCATTGAGCGCCAGCAGGTTGGTCTGGTCGGCGATCGAGCGGATCACCGTGAGCACGCCGCCGATGGTGGCGGATTCCTCGGCAAGTTTCTCTATCATCTGCGCGTTTTGCTGCACTTCTCCCACCAGGGCGTGCAAACCGGTCAGGCTCAGGCCGATGACGCGCTGGCCTTGTTCCACGGCGATGCCGGCACTGCGACTGGCGCCAGCGGCCTGGCTGGCATCGCCCGCCACTTGCTGGATGGTCGCTTCCAGTTCGCCCAGGGAGTCACGGATCTGCGCAGTATCCCCGGCTTGGCGTTCGGCGCCGTCGTGCAGGCCGCTGCTCAGTTCGGCAAGGGCGCGGCTGCTGCCGGCAACTTCTTCGGCGTTGCCGCGAATCGTGCCGACCAGGTCCACCAGATAAGCGCGCAGGCGGTTGAGCGAGGCCTGGATATCGTGCAGTTCGCGGTTGGTCCTGCCCAGGTCGATCGGCTGGCTGAAGTTGCCTTCGGCCCAGGTGGACAGCGCCGGGGCGAGGGCGGTCAGCACCCGCGCCAGGCGACGCTGCAAGGTGTCGATCAACAGGGCGATCAGCAGGATCAGGCCAATCATCAGCCCTTGTATCAGGCGCACTTCGCCCTGGATGCTGGCGTGTTGCGCGCGCACCACTGGCTCCAGGCCGGCGATGGCTTGGCGCACACCGGTGATCTTGGTGCGTGTGGCGGCGGCGAGGTCGGCGCGTTGCTGGATCTGTTCGCGGGTGCGCTTGAGCTCGGCGGGGTAGCGGGTCAACAGGCCGTTGAGTTCACGCTTGAGGTCAACGCCGGTGTCCAGCGCTTCGGTTTTTTCAGTGTTTTCCAGGCCCATCAAGGCGGAAAAATCGTCGGTGCTGGATTCGGCGCTGGCCTTCACGCCCAGTAACGGCAGCTGTGCCAGCAGGTCGGCCTGGCTACGGATGTTGGCGATTTCACGCTCGACGTCATCGGCCAGCTCGGCGCGCCCGCTGCTGACCAGTTTTTCGCGCGCCAGGGACAACTTGCCCAAGTGTTGCGAGGCCGCCAGCAGCGGCGGCAGGTAGCGCGCGGCGTCCGCAGAATTGGCCGCGCCGGCGTACTGGCTCAGTTGCTCCAGGTTCGCCCCCAGTTCGCGTTCGGCTTGCAGCAGCAGCGCTTGCGGGTCGCCGGCCAGTTTACCGGCGGCGAGCAGGTCGGTTTTGCTGAAGGCATCCACGTCCGCAAGGCTGGGGCGCAGGCTTTGCGCCAACTCGGGCGGCAGTGAGTCGAGCTGCTGCAGCAGGCTTTCCAGGCTCTGGCCGGCGCTGCTCAACCGCAGGGCATCGCCGCTGGCCAGGTAGTCGTCGATATTGCGTGCGGTCTGGTTCTCAAAGGCCTGGGACAGCCCCAGATAGCGCTCCATCAACAGGTACGGGCGCTCCAGTGCTCGTTGCGACCACCACAGCGTCGCGCCAAGTGCCAGGCACACGGCAACCAGAAGAAGGGTATTGAGATTGGTCAGCAGCTTCAGGCGCATGCGTGGTTTCAACCGACAGCAAAAGATAAGTGCCTGAAGTTATTGCGTTTCTATTACAGCGTTATGACCGAATCAGTGAATCCCGGTGAAAAGATGGCACTTTGCTTTGATGGGCGAGCCGCCTGCACGCGGTTGCGTCCGGCATGCTTGGCACGGTACAGCGCCTCGTCGGCCTGGGCGGCCATCATCAGGCCGTCGGAGCCGTCGCACAGTTCCACCAGCCCTGCACTGAAGGTGCACCATAAGTCCTGCGGCTGGGCCGGGTAGTGGATTTCGGCAAAGCGCCCACGGATGTCGTCCAGCACCCTGCAGGCCGATTCGAGGTCGGTGTCGGGCATCACGATGGCAAATTCCTCACCGCCATAGCGGCCGATGTAATCGGTCTTGCGCAGGCGCTGCTTGAGGAACAGGGCCAAGCTCTTGATGACGCGATCGCCCATGGGGTGACCGTGGCTGTCATTGACCCGCTTGAAGTGGTCGATATCCAGCATGGCGAAGCTCAGCGGCTTGTTTTCGCGACGGGCGCGGAAGCTGCAGTCTTCGAGCAATTGCAGGATATGCGTGTGGTTGTACAGCCCGGTCAGGCTGTCGCGCACCATCCGCGCCTTCAGATTGCGCGCACGCGCCGCGCGGTTGCGCACGGTGGTGATCAGATGGCGCGGCTTGATCGGCTTGGTCAGGAAGTCGTCACCGCCTTCGCTCATCGCATCGAGCTGTTTGTCCAGGTCGTCTTCGGCCGACAGGTAGATGATCGGCACGCTGACATAGCGGTCGTTGTGGCGAATCACCTTGGCCAGCTCGGTGCCGGTGCAGGCGGGCATGTACATGTCGAGGATGATCAGGTCGGGCTGGAAGTCCGCCAGCTCGGCCATGGCCTGGATCGGCTCGATCAAGGTGCGGGTGACGATGCCGGCGCTGTTGAGCAGGCGCTCGGTGTGCAAGGCCTGGGCACGGGAGTCGTCAATGATCAGCACTTTATACGGCTCGTATTGAGCGACGCAGGTCAGCACTTCGATCTTTTCCAGCAGGCTCGAGGCTTCCAGCGTGCCGGTGAGGAATTCTTCGCCGCCGGCGCGCACGGCGGCCAGGCGCGTCGGCGTGTCGGTTTCATGCAGGCTGAAAAACAGCAGCGGCAGCTTTTGCTCCAGGCCCTGCTGGGCTTCGGCGGCCAGTTTGAGCCCCAGTCCGGGGCCGCAAAAATCCACGTCCATCACGATCGCCGACGGCAGGCGCTCGGCCATGGAGGCGCGAAACGCTGCGACGCTGTCCAGGGACTGCGCGCTCATGCCGAAGAATTCCAACTGCTTGGCCAGGCGCTCGGCGCGGTCATGGTCGGCCAGCATTACGTAGATCGGTTTGCGCATCGGCGGCAGCAGGGTTTGCTCGAGTTGATCGCCCTGGCGCAGCCCGGTGCGCGACAGGCGCTGCATCAAACGGTTGAGTTCGGTGATCAGGTGGCTGCTCAGGCGGCCACGGTTTTCGTCCACGGCCTTGAGGGACTCGCCAATGTGCTGGGCCAGTTGACGGTGCTCGGGCTGTTCAAAACGCTCGGCAAAGCGCAGCAGGCGCAGATTGGCTTCGCTGAGCTCGGAGAAGTCGGCGTTCGACCATTCGCTGCGTTGCAGGCGCTGCCAGATCTCAAGAATTTGACGTGCCTGATGAATTACCCGCTGGGCAAAATGCTGCTTGAGACGCTCGCGGCTGGGGTCTTCTGACTCGGTCATATCCTGACTACTGTGAGGGTGCATGCTGAGGTCAACTAGTGGCCCTATGCTAGCACCTCTTTTCTATTGTATGAGTGTCATACGTCAATTAAGTACGCGTCGGCGGTATTCATTTTTTGACCTCGTGGTCGCGCTGTGTAAAAAGCGTGCATCCTTTATAGTTCACCCTCGGGTATGCGCCAGTCTGGTTTAAAAGCGCCGCACCGATGGGCACGATGGGGTAGGGTTGTGGTCGGAGTGTTTGACCGCACCCGGACAATTGATGTGCATGAACTCAAGTGATTGAAAGGATATCGCCATGCTGGACTGGAAAAACCGTGAAGGCAGTGCCAAAGGCCCCGCCCCTGAGCCCAAGTCGGCCAACCGCAGCTACGTTCGCAACCTGCTCATGAGTCGCGCCTTGCTCAGCGTGATCTGCTTGTACCTGCTGGTCACCGGTGGCCTGGGTTGGTATTGGAGCCAGGAGCCGGCGTTGTTTCCGGTCCAGCAAAACGCCCAGCTTGCCGCCGAGAAGGAAGGCAAACAGATGGTGATCGGCTACACCACCGTCGAAACCCTGAAAAACGTGGTCGGCACCTTGCTCAACAAGCCCGGCGGTTATATTTCCAATGACCGTTTCCCGCCAGGCCTGTGGATGGACAACATGCCGAGCTGGGAGTACGGCGTGCTGGTGCAGGTACGTGACCTGACCCGCGCCCTGCGCAAGGATTTCGCCCGTTCCCAGTCGCAGTCGGCTGAAGACGCTGACCTGGCCAAGGCCGAGCCGCGTTTCAACTTTGACAACAAGAGCTGGGTGCTGCCGTCCAGCGAGTCGGAATACCAGGAAGGCATCAATTCCCTGAGCCGTTACGAAGCACGCCTGTCCGACCCCAACCAGAAGGGCGCGCTGTTCTATGCCCGCGCCGACAACCTGAACAACTGGCTGGGCGATGTCGCCACCCGTCTGGGTTCGCTGTCGCAACGCCTGTCGGCCAGTGTGGGCCGCGTGAAGCTGAACACCGCGCTGAAAACCGAAGCGCTGGCGCCGGGTGAAGTGCCGCAGGTCGATGAAGAAGTGGTGGAAACCCCCTGGATGCAGATCGACAACGTGTTCTACGAAGCCCGTGGCCAGGCATGGGCACTGTCCCACCTGCTGCGCGCCATCGAAGTCGATTTTGCCGACGTGCTGGCCAAGAAAAACGCCACCGTCAGCGTGCGCCAGATCATTCGTGAGCTGGAGGCCTCGCAGGAACCGGTGTGGAGCCCGATGATTCTCAACGGCAGTGGCTTCGGGGTACTGGCGAACCATTCGCTGGTGATGGCCAACTACATTTCCCGGGCCAACGCTGCAGTGATCGATTTGCGTCAGCTCCTCAATCAGGGTTGATGATGGACGCTACTCAAAAGGAGGCCGCCCACCGGGTAGCCTCCGATGCTGAACTGATCCAGTGGGTTGACGAACATGACAACCCGCTCGGCAACCTCGTCAGGTCCGACCTGCGCAACCGCGGGCTGATTGGCCGTTGCACCTTTATCTTTCTGTTCAACTCCAGGGGCGAGCTGTGTGTGCATCGGCGCACCCTGAGCAAAGCGCTGTACCCCGGGTTCTGGGACACGGCAGCGGGCGGGATGGTCGCGGCAGGGGAAACCTATGCCGATTCGGCGGCCCGTGAGCTTGCCGAAGAACTCGGCGTCAGCGGCGTGGAATTGATCGAACATGACCATTTCTATTTTGAAGACGGCGACAGCAGGCTTTGGTGCACCTCCTACTCGGCGGTATGGGACGGGCCACTGTGCCTGCAGCCCGAAGAAGTCATGGAAGCGCGCTTCCTGCCGATTGAAACGGTGTTGAGCGAGGCCAGACACAAGCCTTACTGCCCGGACGCGCAAGAAGGCCTGCGGCGCTATCTGGCGTTGCGTCGCTAAAGTTGCATGAAATGGCGCCATTTGGCCCTTAGCAACTTGGCTTTTTGCCGTTACACTGCGCCACTTTTCATCCCCTAGAGGATTGCCGGTGGCCAAGAAAGCCGCATCCTTCGCCGCCCTGGGTGGCCTGGTATTTTCCACCGATGCAGGTCGACACTGCCCGGACTGCCGTCAGCCCGTGGATTCGTGCACCTGCAAACAAACCCTGATTCCCGAAGGCGACGGCATTGCCCGCGTACGCCGCGAGAGCAAAGGCCGTGGCGGCAAGACGGTGACCACCATCACCGGCGTGCCGCTGGCCGAAGAGGCGCTCAAGGAACTTGCCACCACGCTGAAAAAGCGCTGCGGCACCGGTGGCGCGTTGAAAGACGGGGTCATCGAAATCCAGGGCGAGCATGTCGAGTTGCTGTTGGCCGAGCTGATCAAGCTCGGTTACAAGGCCAAGAAGTCCGGCGGCTGAAAGCCTCTTCCCGGCCTGTGTCTAAACTCTGCCCTGCGAGCGAGGTCTACCTCCCTTACAGGCAAATCGTCATTTTCATTCTTTAGACTGCGCCAGCCTCCGCTTGAGGTGGCGCCTTCGCCTTCATTTATAGGGGACTTCGATGTCCGTACGACGCACACGCAAAGACGATGGCAGCCAATGGACAGTTGCGGACAGCCGCAGTGTTTACGGGATTCGCCATTGGGGGGCCGGTTATTTCGCGATCAATGAAGCCGGTCGCGTAGAAGTCCGTCCGAACGGTCCGAACAGCACGCCTGTCGATCTGTACGAGCAAGTCGACGAGCTGCGCAAAAGCGGCCTGTCGTTGCCGCTGCTGGTGCGCTTCCCCGATATCCTGCAAGACCGTGTACGCCAGCTCACCGGTGCCTTCGATTCGAACATCGAACGCCTGGAATACCAGAGCCAGTACACCGCGCTCTACCCGATCAAGGTGAACCAGCAGGAAGCGGTGATCGAGAACATCATCGCCACCCAGAACGTCTCCATCGGCCTGGAAGCCGGCTCCAAGCCGGAGCTGCTGGCCGTGCTGGCCCTGGCGCCGAAGGGCGGCACCATCGTCTGCAACGGTTACAAGGACCGTGAATTCATCCGCCTGGCGCTGATGGGCCAGAAGCTCGGCCACAATGTGTTTATCGTGATCGAGAAAGAATCCGAAGTTGAATTGGTGATCGAAGAGGCCGCCAGCCTCAAGGTCAAGCCGCAGGTAGGCTTGCGTGTGCGCCTGTCGTCCCTGGCCTCAAGCAAGTGGGCGGACACCGGTGGCGAGAAGTCCAAGTTCGGTCTGTCGGCGGCGCAGCTGCTGTCTGTGGTCGAGCGTTTCCGCGCGGCCGGCCTGGACCAGGGCATCCGCCTGCTGCACTTTCACATGGGTTCGCAGATCGCCAACCTGGCCGACTACCAGCACGGGTTCAAGGAAGCCATTCGTTACTACGGCGAACTGCGCAACCTTGGCCTGCCGGTGGACCACATCGACGTGGGCGGCGGCCTGGGCGTGGACTACGACGGTACCCACTCGCGCAACGCCAGCTCGATCAACTACGACATGGACGACTACGCCGGCGTGGTGGTGGGCATGCTCAAGGAGTTCTGCGACGCGCAGAGCCTGCCGCATCCGCACATCTTCTCCGAGAGTGGCCGTTCGCTGACCGCCCACCACGCCATGCTGGTGGTGCAGGTGACCGACGTCGAGAAACACAACGACGAAATCCCGACCATCGAAAACAAGGAGAGCCTGCCGGAAACTGTGCAATGGCTGGTGGACCTGCTGGGCCCGACCGATATCGAGATGGTCACCGAAACCTACTGGCGCGCCACTCACTACATGAGCGACGTGGCCACCCAGTACGCCGACGGCAAGCTGACCCTGGCCGAGAAAGCCCTGGCCGAACAGTGCTATTTCGCCGTGTGCCGTCGTCTGCACAACTCGCTCAAGGCTCGCCAGCGCTCGCATCGCCAGGTGCTGGACGAACTCAACGACAAACTGGCCGACAAGTACATCTGCAACTTCTCGGTGTTCCAGAGCCTGCCGGACACCTGGGCCATCGGCCAGGTACTGCCGATTCTGCCGCTGCATCGCCTCGACGAAGAGCCGCTGCGCCGCGCCGTGCTGCAAGACCTGACCTGCGACTCCGACGGCAAGATCAAGCAGTACGTCGACGAACAGAGCATCGAGACCAGCCTGCCGGTCCATGCCTTGAACGAGGGCGAAGACTACCTGCTGGGTATCTTCCTGGTCGGCGCGTATCAGGAAATCCTCGGCGATATGCACAACCTGTTCGGTGACACCGACTCGGTGAACATCTACCAGCGTGAAGACGGTTCGGTGTACAGCGCCGGTATCGAAACTCACGACACCATCGAAGACATGCTGCGCTATGTGCACTTGTCGCCGGAGGAATTGATGACGCATTACCGTGACAAGTGTGCGAGTGCGAAGATCAGTGCCAGCGAGCGCACTCAATTCCTGGACGCATTGCGCCTGGGCCTGACCCGTTCTTCCTACCTGTCCTCGTAAAAAATGTGGGAGGGGGCTTGCCCCCGATAGCGGAGTGTCAGGCAACTGATTTGTTGCTGATGTACTGCTATCGGGGGCAAGCCCCCTCCCACATTTGGATTGCGTTTTTTCAGTTGGCTCCGAGCCACAGCCCTTGCCGATTCAGGCGCCAGGCAATTGCCCACAGGGTCAAACTGCGCACCGCCATGAACAGCAGGAAGGTGATCCACAACCCGTGGTTGCCCAACCCCTGCAATGCCCACGCAAGCGGCACCACCAGCAGCACCGTCAGCAACATCCCATTGCGCATTTCCCGCGCTCGCGTGGCGCCGATAAACAATCCATCGAGCAGATAACTCCACACCGCAATCAACGGCAATACCGCAAGGTAGGGCAGGTAGCGGTCGGCGGTTTCGCGCACGCTGGGAATGTCGGTTTGCATGGCGATAAACAGGTGGCCGCCGAAGGTGAACAGCAGCGCGAAACCGACGCTGGCGATCAGTGACCAACCACAGGCAACCACCAATGATCGTTTTAACGCCTGGCGGTCACGTGCGCCGATGGCGTGGCCGCACAGGGCCTCGACAGCGTGAGCGAGGCCGTCCAAAGCGTGTGCCGTCAGCAGCAGGCCGTTGAGCAACAGCGCATTGGCCGCCACGGTCGCATCCCCCAGCCGCGCGCCCTGTACGGTGATCATGAAAAACACCGACTGCAACGCCAGGCTGCGGATAAAGATGTCGCGGTTTACCGCCAGCAATGGGCGCCAGCTTTGCCACAGCTTGAGCGCGGCCCAGGCGATATGGCCGGGGTAGGCGCGCAAGGCTTTTTGGGTGAGGGCCAGGCCGAGCAGGGCACCGGTCCATTCGGCAATCACCGAGGCGCGGGCCGAACCGACCACGCCCCAATCCAGGCCCAGAACGAACCACAGGTTCAGCGCGATATTGACCAGGTTGGTGGTCAGCAGGATCGCCAACGGCGCACGGGCGTTCTGGGTGCCGAGGAACCAACCGACCAGCGCATAGCTGGCAAGGGCGGCGGGCAGGCCGAACAGGCGCGTATGGAAGAATTCCCGGGTCAGTTGGTTCAGTTCGGCCGAGGGTTGCATCCACTCGAGCGCCAGATGGCTGAGCGGAATGCCCACGGTGCCCAGCAACATGGCCAGTCCCAGCGCGAGCAGCAGACCTTGCAGCAGCACCTGGCGCAATGCCGCGCCGTCATTGCGCCCGGCGGCCTGGGCGGCAAAGCCGGTGGAGCCCATGCGCAAGAAGCCCATGGCCCAGGCGAGGAAGGTATACAGGCTGGCGCCGACGGCCACGGCGCCCAGTTGGTGGGCGTGGGGCAGATGGCCGATGACCATGCTGTCGACCAGGGCCACCAGCGGCACGGAGATATTCGACAGGATCATCGGCGCGGCCAGGGCCCAGACACGGCGATGGGTGGGGCGGTGGCGCCAGTCGGCGAGCAGGGCGGTCATGAAGGCTCCTAGGTGGAGCGCCATTGTAACCGGCCATTAACCCCACCGCAGATCCAATGTGGGAGGGGCGGTGCGACGATTCGGCTTGCCCCCAATGGCGGCCTCTGGGCCGACCAGGATGTCGTGTCGATCCCGGCCCAAATGTGGGAGGGGGCTTGCCCCCGATGGCGGCCTCAGAGCCGGCCAGGATGTTGTGTCGATCCCGATCCAAATGTGGGAGGGGGCTTGCCCCCGATGACGGCGTCAGGGCCGACCAGGATGTTGCGTCGATCCCGATCCAAATGTGGGAGGGGGCTTGCCCCCGATGACGGCCTCAGGGCCGACCAGGATGTTGTGTCGATCCCGATCCAAATGTGGGAGGGGGCTTGCTCCCGATGGCGGCCTCAGAGCCGACCAGGATGCTGGATCAGACCGAGTACATATCCGTTTCTGCGGTAACGGCTGCTATGGGTTCCGCTTTTACAGCGGCTCACTTTTGA
>NZ_CVTO01000139.1:0-6305 GCF_900004715.1 Pseudomonas sp. 24 E 13 | reverse complement strand
TTTAACGGGGCGCCTGAGATCAAGATCAAAAGCAGATCAAGAGCGACTCGCTTCGCATCGTGGTTACGGTGGGCTACAGAGTTGTGTGGGTACGTCAGGCAACTTTTGTTGCTGATGTACCGCTATCGGGGGCAAGCCCCCTCGCACATTTTGATCTGCATTTTATGTGGGATTTGGTTTGGCCCCAATGACACCCAGAACCAACACACCCTCCGTCGGTCAATGTGACCAGCTCCGCAGCAGCTTGGTCGGCGCTGATATATAGTTCACCCTCGGTTTCCTCTGACTATGAGTGCCCCATGCTTAACAAAGGATTGTTCCTGGCCTGTGCGCTGGCCCTGCTGAGCGCCTGCGATTCTTCCGATAAACCGTCTGCGCCCTCTGCCCCGGCGGCGAGTGTGGCGCCCAAGCCGGCCAAGGCGGCGGTGGATGTGGCGGCGTTGAAGCAGCGGTACGCCGGGCGTGAGTTAAGCGTGGTGGATGTGTCCGAGGTGCAGTTGGACGGGGCCAGCACCCTGTCGGTGAGTTTTTCCATTCCCCTGGACCCGGATCAGAAGTTCGCCGACAAAGTCCATTTGGTCGACAGCAAGTCGGGCAAGGTCGATGGCGCCTGGGAGCTTTCCGATAACTTGATGGAATTGCGCCTGCGCCACCTGGAGCCGCAGCGCAAGTTGGTGCTGACGGTGGATGCCGGGGTGAAGGCGGTCAACGACAACCTGCTCGCCGCCGAATACACCGCTCGCCTGGAAACCCGCGACCTGCAAGCCACCGTCGGCTTTGCCAGCCGTGGCACGCTGTTGCCCACGCGCCTGGCTGAGGGCCTGCCGGTGATCGCGCTGAACGTCGACAAGATCGACGTTGAATTCTTCCGGATCAAGGCCGAGTCCCTGCCGGCCTTCCTGGCGCAGTGGGGGCGCAACACCAGCCTGCAAAGTTACGAATCCCGCGAATTGCTGCCGATGGCCGACCTGGTGTACGGCGGCCGTTTTGACCTCAACCCGGCGCGCAATACCCGCGAAACCCTGCTGCTGCCGATCGCCGGCCTCAAGCAATTGCAGCAGCCGGGTGTGTACCTGGCGGTGATGCGTGCCTCGGGCACCTACAACTATTCGCAACCGGCCACGCTGTTTACCTTGAGTGATATTGGCCTGTCGGTGCACCGCTACGCCAATCGCCTGGATGTGTTTACCCAGGCGCTGGAAGGCGGCAAGGCGTTGAATGGCGTCGAACTGGAAATCCTCGATGCCGAAGGCCGCGTACTTGGCCAGGGCAAGACCGAAGACGGTGGCCACGCCGAGTTGCCGCTGCCGAAAAAAGCCCAGGTGTTGCTGGCCAAGCAGGGTGAACAAACCAGTTTGCTGCGTCTGGACAGTGCCGCGCTGGACCTGGCCGAGTTCGATATCGGCGGGCAGCCGTCGCACCCGTTGCAGTTCTTTGTGTTCGGCCCGCGTGACCTGTATCGCCCCGGTGAAACCGTGCTGCTCAACGCCCTGTTGCGCGACAAGGACGGCAACGCCGTCAAGCCGCAGCCGGTGAGCGTCGAAGTGCGCCGCCCCGATGAGCAGGTCAGCCGCAAATTCGTGTGGGAGGCCGACGCCTCCGGTCTCTATCAATACCCGCTGCAGCTGGCCGGCGAAGCACCGACCGGGCGCTGGCAGCTGGTATTCGACCTGGGTGATGGCAAGCCGCAGCTGTATGAATTCCTCGTCGAAGACTTCCTGCCCGAGCGCCTGGCGCTGGAGCTCAAAGGCAGTGACACGCCACTGAGCCCGGCGGATGACGCGGTCATCCAGGTCAATGGCCGTTATCTGTACGGCGCGCCGGCCTCGGGCAACCGGGTCAGCGGGCAGGTCTACGTGCGCCCGCTGCGCGAGGCCGTCAAAAGCTTGCCGGGCTACCAGTTCGGCTCGGTCACCGAAGAAGAGCTGAGCCAGGATTTCGAGCTGGACGAAAGCACGCTGGACGCCAAGGGCCAGGAAGAACTGACCCTGGAAAGCAAATGGGCCGAGGCCAAGTCGCCCCTGCAATTGATCGTGCAGGCCAGTCTGCAGGAGTCGGGCGGGCGGCCGATCACCCGACGCCTGGTACAGCCGATCTGGCCGGCCGAGCAGTTGCCGGGCCTGCGCGGGCTGTTTGACGGCACTGAAACCAACGGCGACGGCCCGGCGGAATTCGAAGTGCTGGTGGCCAACCAGGACGGCCAGAAACTTGCCGCGCAGAACCTCAAGGTGCGTCTGGTGCGTGAGCGCCGCGACTATTACTGGAACTACTCGGACAATGATGGCTGGAGCTATCACTACAACGAGAAATTCCTCAACCTTGACGAACAAACCCTCGACATCAAGGCCGGCGACACCGCCAAGGTCAGCTTCCAGGTGGAATGGGGTCCCTACCGCGTCGAGGTCGAAGACCCGCAGACCGGCTTGATCAGCAGCCTGCGCTTCTGGGCCGGCTACCAGGCCCAGGACAACACCGAAGGCGGAGCCGTGCGCCCCGATCAGGTCAAGCTGGCATTGGATAAGCCCGCCTATGCCGATGGCGACACCGCCAACGTCACCGTCACGCCGCCGGCGGCCGGTAAAGGCTACCTGCTGGTTGAGTCCGCCGAGGGGCCGCTGTGGTGGCAGGAAATCGACGTGCCGGCCGAAGGCAAGAGTTTTGCCGTCAAGCTCGACCCGAAATGGTCGCGGCATGATCTGTACGTGAGCGCGCTGGTGATCCGTCCCGGCGAGCGCAAAGCCAATATCACCCCCAAACGCGCGGTGGGCCTGCTGCATCTGCCGTTGGACCGTACCCAGCGCAAGCTTGGCCTGACGCTTACGGCGCCGGAAAAAATGCGCCCCAAACAGCCGCTGACGGTGAAGATCGCCGCCAAAAACGCCGACGGCAGTGTGCCCAAACAGGTGCATGTGCTGGTGGCCGCAGTGGACGTGGGCATCCTCAATATCACCGAATACCCCACACCCGACCCGTACTCCAGCCTGTTCGGTCGCAAGGCCTACGGCGTGGACCAGTTCGACATCTACGGCCAGTTGATCGAAGCCGGGCAGGGCCGTCTGGCCAGCCTGGCGTTCGGGGGCGATGCGGCACTGGCCAAGGGCGGCAAGCGCCCGGACACCAGCGTGACCATCGTCGCCCTGCAAAGCGCACCGGTGACGCTCAACGAGCAGGGCGAGGGCGAAGTCAGCGTCGATATTCCGGATTTCAACGGCGAGCTGCGCCTGATGGCCCAGGCCTGGAGCGATGACCGTTACGGCATGGCCGAAGCCAAGACAGTGATTGCCGCGCCGCTGATTGCCGAGTTGTCGGCACCGCGCTTCCTGGCCGGGGGTGACGAGACGACGTTGGCGCTGGACCTGTCCAACCTGTCGGGCAAGGCGCAGAAGCTGGACGTACAACTGAGCGCCGAAGGGCAGTTGCAGCTGGTCAACGGCGGCGCGCACAGCGTCGAGTTGAAACAAGGCCAGCGCACCACGCTGCGCATCCCGGTGAAAGCCTGGGGCGGCCTGGGCAATGGCAAGGTCAAGGTGACGGTCAACGGTTTGGATCTGCCCGGTGAAAACCTGCCGCCGTTCAGCCGGGAATGGACCCTGGGCGTGCGTCCTGCCTACCCTGCGTTGCTCAAGCATTACCGCGCCGTGCTCAAGGACCAGCCGTGGAGCTTGCCTGCGGGCACGCTGGAGCAGTTCGACAGCGCAGGCAGCGAGGCGTTATTGAGCCTGTCCAGCCGGCCGCCGTTGAACCTCGGCGCGCAGATCAGCGCGCTCAAGGCCTACCCCTACGGTTGCCTGGAGCAAACCGCCAGCGGCTTGTACCCATCGCTCTACGCCGATGACGCGTTGCTTAAACGCCTGAGCATCAAGGGCGAGCCGGATGCCGAGCGTAAACGCAAGATCGAGTTGGGCATCGAACGCCTGCTGGGCATGCAGCGCTACAACGGCAGCTTCGGTTTGTGGGGCGCCGACGGCGAGGAAGAATATTGGCTGACCGCCTATGTCACCGACTTCCTGCAGCGCGCCCGTGACCAGGGTTTTGCAGTGCCGGCCGAGGCGCTGAAGAAAGCCAGTGAGCGTCTGTTGCGCTATGTGCAGGAGCGCAACTTGATCGAAGTCGACTACAGCGACAACGCCGAACACACCCGCTTTGCCGTGCAGGCCTATGCCGGCATGGTTTTGGCGCGCAGTCAGCAGGCGCCGCTGGGGGCCTTGCGCAGTATCTTCGAGCGACGCAGCGATGCGCGTTCCGGCTTGCCCCTGGTGCAGTTGGCCATTGCCCTGCAGAAAATGGGCGACCAGCCGCGTGCGGACCAGGCGCTGCTCGCCGGCCTGGCCGCGCAGCGCAGCGCCAAGGAATGGCTGGCCGACTACGGCAGCCCGTTGCGCGATCAGGCGATGATCCTGGCGTTGCTGGAAGAAAATGACCTGGCCAAGGGCAAGCGCGAGGAGCGTCTGTTCGCGCTCTCGGACCAGTTGGCGGCCAGCCCGTATCTGTCGACCCAGGAGCGTAATTCGCTGTTCCTCGCCGGGCGGCTCGGGCTCGCCCAGCCAGAGGCGAACTGGCAAGTATCGCTGACCGGCAGTGGCGGTGTGCGTGAACTGAACAACCAGCAATCAACCCTGCAACTGGATGACAAGCTGCTGACCAGCGACTTGAGCCTGAGCAATCATGGGGACACGCCGGTGTACCAGCAACTGACGATTTCCGGTTACCCACAAGTGCCACCGGCAGCGGGCGGTGAGAACCTGAGCATCCGTCGCGAATACCTGGGCATGAACGGTCAGCCGCTGAACCTGCGCAGCCTCAACAGCGGCGACCTGGTGCTGGTGCATTTGGCGGTCAGCGCCAAGCAACGCGTGCCGGATGCCCTGGTGGTCGACCTGCTGCCCGCCGGCCTGGAACTGGAAAACCAGAACCTGGCCCAAAGCGCGGCCAGCCTGGAGAATGCGAGCAGCCAGGTGAAGGAGTGGCGCGAGTCGATGCAGAACGCGTCGCTCAAGCATCAGGAGTTTCGTGATGACCGCTACGTGGCGGCGATGAACCTGGACGGTTACGGCGGCACCACGCACTTGCTGTACCTGGCACGGGCAGTGACACCGGGCACTTACCGCGTGCCGCCGCCCCAAGTGGAGTCGATGTATCGGCCGAACTGGCAGGCGGTGGGCGAAACCCCGGCAGATATGGTGATCAAGGGCCGCTGATTGCTGAAGTTGAAATGGAGATCAATGTGGGAGGGGGCTTGCTCCCGATAGCTAAGTGTCAGCCAATGATGTTTTGACTGATTCACCGCTATCGGGAGCAAGCCCCCTCCCACAAGGGATTGGGGCGGTCAGATAAATCAGTGCACAACCCAGCTCAACAACCACAGGCCCAGCACCAGCCAGATGATCCCGATAATGACCGAGGCCCGCATAAAGGCGCGTACCGCCGAGTACAAAAAGAGCAGCCCGACGATCAGGGTGATAATGCTGATGATCGAGGTGTCCATGCCCAGGGTGCGCGATAAGCCATCGATAAAGTTGCCGCCGGCGTGGGTCAAGGCTCCGAACAAGCCGCTCAGACCGTCGACGATAAAGCGGATGACGGAGCCGAGCGCCTGGCCCAACCATTCGAAAAAGCTTTCTACCTGCATGTGCGTGTCCTGATTAAGAAGGTGGGCGTAACTGTGCCTTTGGTCGTTGTTGCGACAGGCGAGTTCCCTGCAAGCATAGAGGTTTGCCCGGTTGAATTTGCGTTTTGTTGCTCGCTGGACACTGGTGAGCCTGTTGTTGGTCATTGCCCTGCTGTGGCTGGCCGACCGTATCTGGCCCTTGCCGTTGCCCCAGGACGACCTGGCCCGGGTGGTGCTGGCCGAGGATGGCACGCCATTGTGGCGCTTTGCCGATGCCGATGGCGTGTGGCGCTATCCGGTGCACACCCGCGAGGTCTCACCGTATTACCTGGACGCGGTGCTGACCTACGAAGACCGTTGGTTCTATCGCCACCCCGGGGTCAATCCGTTGGCGCTGGTGCGGGCGACGTGGCAGAACCTGACCGGCGCACGGGTGGTGTCGGGCGGCAGCACCTTGTCGATGCAGGTGGCGCGCTTGCTCGATCCGCATTCACGCACCCTGCAGGGCAAGTTGCGGCAACTCTGGCGTACCGCACAGCTGGAATGGCATCTGTCCAAGGACGAAATCCTCACCCTGTACCTGAACCGCGCGCCCTTCGGCGGCACGCTGCAGGGCGTGGCGGCGGCCAGTTGGGCCTATCTGGGCAAATCCCCGGCGCAACTGACCCACGCCGAAGCCGCCCTGCTCGCGGTATTG
>NZ_CVTO01000142.1:266-557 GCF_900004715.1 Pseudomonas sp. 24 E 13 | reverse complement strand
CGATCAACGACACCATCGACAAGGTCGACGTGGTTCTGAGCGCTACCACCACGGTTGGCGAAGGCGGCAATATCGTCTACACCGCCAGCCTTGTGGATAAAAACGGCGCGCTGGTGACTAACATCACCAACCCGTTGACCGTGACGTTGGATAACGGCCAGAGCATCACCATTGGTGTGAATCAGTCGAGCGGTTCCGTTTCGGTTGCTGCGCCGGATGATGTGTACAAGGGCGACCAGACCGTCACCACTGCTATCAAGACTGTCACTGGGGGCGAGCACTTCGAAAATC
>NZ_CVTO01000142.1:0-216 GCF_900004715.1 Pseudomonas sp. 24 E 13 | reverse complement strand
CCACTGCTATCAAGACTGTCACTGGGGGCGAGCACTTCGAAAATCTGGTTCCAGGCACCACGCCGGTTAATACCACCGTTACCGATACACCGGGTACCGACAACACCACCACTGTCACGCTGACCGCGCCGAGCGCAGTCAACGAAGGTGGCCAGATCACGTACACCGCGACCTTGAGCAACAAGGCCGGTACTGACGTCACTCTGAAACTGGATA
>NZ_CVTO01000143.1:81097-87610 GCF_900004715.1 Pseudomonas sp. 24 E 13 | reverse complement strand
CGGGCGGCTGGTAATGACAATAACGAAAATAGAGCATCTACAACCATGGCATTACTGACTGAACACGAGCAGCGCCAAGTGGCCGAGGCGATCGCCCGGGTCGAGCAACAGACCGACGCCGAACTGGTCACCGTGCTGGCGGCGCGGGCCGACGACTACGCCTACATCCCGTTGCTGTGGGCCAGCCTGATTGCATTGGTGGTGCCTGGCGTGGTGCATTACTTGTCGGGCTACCTGACCATGTACACCTTGTTGCTGGCGCAATGGGCGACCTTTATTGTGCTGTGCCTGGTGTTTCGCCTGCCCAAGGTCACCACCCGTTTGATCCCGCGCTCGGTGCGCCATTGGCGCGCCTCGAACCTGGCGCGCCGTCAGTTCCTCGAGCAGAACCTGCATCACACGCTGGGCAGCACCGGGGTGCTGATTTTTGTCAGCGAGGCGGAGCGCTATGTGGAAATCCTGGTGGATGACGGCATCTCCAAGCGGTTGGACGACAGCAACTGGGATGGCATCGTCAAGGCGTTTACCCAGCAGGTGAAGCAGAGGCAAACGCTGGCCGGGTTCATTGCGTGCATCGAGGCCTGTGGTGAATTGCTCAAGGTGCATGTGCCGGTGACGCAGACGCGCAATGAGCTGCCCAATCGCCTGGTCGTACTCGAATAACCAGGGCAACACCGTTCTAAATGTGGGAGGGGGCTTGCCCCCGATAGCAGTGGATCAGCCACTACATTGGTAGCTGACAGATTGCCATCGGGGGCAAGCCCCCTCCCACATTTGGATCTACCTTGGCTGTTGGAACTGACCACTGGTCAAATAACTCCGTGCCGTTGCGGGTTATCCCCCCTAAAATGCCCGGCATTCTTTGCCCGAGGCGTTTTTGTTCATGTCCGTCACCGCTCAACCCGCCAGCCCTGCACCGGATCATCATGCCCAGTTCATCGAACTGCTGAACGCAAGCCTGGCGCAAAACGCCTTTATCAAGCTGGTGCTGGCCAAGTACGTCGGTGATGAAGCCGAACTGCAGCGGCTGATCATCAAAGCGGTCACCGTCAAGGAACAGCCCTGCCTGTCCTTCGTCTACCGCTACAAGACCCGCGACATCACCAAGAACCTGGCGCTGGCCGACGGTGTGGCGGCGATTGCCGAGCTGCTGCCGGCCTCGTTCAAGAACGCGCACCTGTTGTCGCTGACTGACGAAGCCCAGCTGGAATACAGCAAGAAGAACAAAAGCTCGCTGTTCAAAAGCAAGCCGCAGCAATTGCGTGAGGCGCCATCGGCCGAGCATAACCGCGAGAAAAATCGCTTCCTCGACCTGGGCCGGCCGTTCCTCGCCGACCTGGGCGTGACCGACGCCAGGCAGGCGCTGATCCCGTCGATGTCGCGCAAGTGGAAGCAGATCAACAAGTTCATCGAAGTGTTCAGTCACGCGCTGACGTCGTCGCCGTTGCAGCTCGACCAACCCGTACGCGTTGCCGATTTTGGCTCGGGCAAGGGCTACCTCACGTTTGCGATCCACGACTACCTGCGCAACACGCTCAAGGCCGACGGCGAAGTGACCGGTGTCGAGTTGCGCCAGGACATGGTTACCCTGTGCAACGAAGCGGCCGCGCGCCTGGAGCACCCGGGGCTGGCGTTCAAGTGCGGCGATGTGCGCAGCGTCGCGCCGAGCCGGCTGGACGTGATGATCGCCCTGCATGCCTGCGATATCGCCACCGATTATGCGATTCACACCGGTATCCGTTCCGGTGCGTCGATCATCATGTGTTCGCCGTGCTGCCACAAACAGATCCGCCTGCAGATCCAGAGCCCGGCGCTGCTCAAGCCGATGCTGCAATACGGCCTGCACCTGGGCCAACAGGCGGAAATGGTCACCGACAGCCTGCGCGCCTTGTTTCTCGAAGCCTGTGGCTATGAGACCAAAGTGTTCGAGTTCATCTCGTTGGAGCACACCAACAAGAACAAGATGATCCTGGCGATCAAGCGTGCCGAGCCTTTGGACAACGCGCAGCTATTGGTGAAAATCCAAGAACTCAAAGCGTTCTACCACATCACCGAACATTGCCTGGAAACCCTGCTGCGCGCCGATGGTCTCTTGGCCTGAACACAGGCCCCCTCCCACATTTAGACTCGGTGTAGCAATCAGAAGAATCGCGTCACGCTGATCTTCGCATCGCGCCCCTTAGTATAGGCGCGGTCGCCGCTCAACGCCGGGCGGAAGTTTTCGTTGAACAGGTTGTCCACGGTGAAGTTCACCTCGGTGCCCTTGAGGTACGCCTGTTGCGGTGTCCATTTGGCGAACAGGCCCTGGGTGTTGTAGCGCTTGTTGCCGTACTGGTCGTAGAACAGATCGCCGACTGCGGAGCCCGGGCCGCCGGAATAGTTGTCGCTGGGCAGGCGGTGGGTGGCGCCGATGAACTGGCCCATCCAGCCTATCTGGGCATCCCAGGCCGGAATGTGGGTACCCAGCACCAGCACCCATTTGGTCGGCGGGATATCCCGCGCTGCCACGTCCGGGCCCCAGGGGTTGGTATAGGCGCCTTCGTGCTGGCCTTTGGCATAGGCGAAGGACACCGAGCCGAACACGTAGGTGGAGTTGTAGATCGACTCGACTTCGATGCCCTTGATCGTCAGGCCGCCGATATTGCGGTAGTTGGACATCGCCCCCGCTGGGCAGGCGGAGCCAATCGTGCCGCCGTTGACGGCTTGGTTCTGGCACCCCACGCCGGTGGCCTTGAAGATTTCGTCTTCGACCTTGTTGTGGAACAAGGTGGTGCGCAATTGCAGGTTGTCATCCTGGGCGATGAGATTGTCGAAGTGGGTGATGTTGCCCAGGGTAATCGAGGTGATGCGCTCCGGGTCCAGGTCCACGCTGGTGGCGGTGCGGCTGCCCAGGCCCTGCACTTCGTATTGCTCGTCGATCACCGGCGCACGCCAGGTCTGGCTCCAGTTGGCGAACAGGCCGACATTTGGCGTGACGGTCCAGAACAGCGCCAGGCGCGGCGACCAGCCGGTGTAGGTGCGGTCGCTGTAGTCGTGGCCGATCGCAGGGTCAGGGTTGTTGTAGTACGGCGCATCATTGCCTTCGCCCCGGTTGCGCACATGGTCGTAGCGCAGCGACGGGGTGATGGTCAGGTCGCCCAGGGTCACTGCGTCCTGGATGAAGAAGCTGTTCGTGTCGACCTTACCGTGGGGCATGAAGCCCGGCTGGAAATGGCCGTAGTTATAGCGCGGCGTATTGTAAGTGCTGCCGGGCATCCACATTTCGGTGTCGCGCACGTGCTTGCGCACCTGCCCGCCGACTGTCAGCGCATGCTGCAGGGGGCCGGTGTCGAACAGGCTGACGTTGCGGATATCCAGATGCTTGTCGGTGTAGGCGGTGTCCATCTTGCGCCCGCCGGTGGCCAGCTGGAAAAACGCGGTGGCGTCACGCTCGTCGCTCTGTTCGGTGTTGGACTGGGAGTACTTGACGGTCATGTCCACGAGCGGGTTGTCCAGCGGCTGGTAGTGGTACTTGCCCGACCAGGTTGTGTCGACGGTATCGCGGTGCGCCAGAAAGCGCTTGAGTGCACCTTCGTAACCGTAGCGGTCGATGTTGAGCTGGGTCGGTGGTGTCGGGTAGCTGGCGGCGGAGAAGGGTGTCCAGCGGTTGCTGTGGGAGCGCGAGTAGGACAGGCCGACACTGTGTTCCTCGGTGAAGTACGCGTTGACCTTGAACAGCTTGCCGTCCACATCCTGGGCGCTGTTGGGCAAGCGCTGAGGATTGATCGGGTACTGGTTGTTCTCGTTGGGCAGCTTGGCGGCAACCTTCATGTCGCCGCCGTCGCGTTGGGTCAGGTAGGCCAGCGCGTCGAAACGGCCGTCGTCGGTGCGGCCGTACACGGCACTGCTGTAGACCTGTTCATGGTCGTTGCTCGAGTAGCCGTATTTGAGCATTGCGCCGCTGTTGCGGCCGTCCTTGAGCAGGTCCGGGGCATCCTTGGTGGTCATGTTGACCGTGCCGCCAAAGCCGCCGTTGCCGGTGAACGGTGAGTTCGGGCCTTTCTCTACCTCAATGCTCTTGATCAGCTCGGGCTCGATAAAGACGGTGCCCTGCTGGTAGCGCTCAAAACCACTCTTGGTCGCGCCATCCACGGTCATCGGCACGTCTTCGGCATCGCCGAAGCCACGGATGTTGATGGTTTGGCCGCCGGGCTTGAGCGAGCCGCCCTGGCTCACGCCGGGCAGGGTCTGCAACAGGCTGGGGATGTTATTGGACTGGTAGCGGTCAATGTCGGCCTGGGTCAGGGTGGAGCGGTTGACGGTACTGGAGTCCACTTCGTTGCCGGTGCCGATCACGCTCGAGGTATCGAGCTGGATTGCGCGGCCTTGCGTGGTCCTGGCCGCATCGGCGCGTACCACATAGGTCGTGCCAACCTTGATCAGGGTGAAGTCGGCGCCTTTGAGCAGGATACGAATCGCCTCTTCTGCGCTGTACTCCCCCTTGAGGGCCGGCGCCTGCATGTGCTTGAGCAACGCCTCGTCGAACAGCAGCTGGATCTTCGCGTGCCGGGCCACCTGGCTCAGGGAGGTCGCCAACGGCTGGGCCGGCAGTTGCAGCGTGAATGACTCGGCCTGGGCGCTGACGCTGAACGCCAGGCAGGTGGCAAGCAGGGTCGGCCGTAGAAACAGGTGCGAAGCAGGGCAAGGCGCGCGAAACATGAGATCCCCCGGTGCGGCTAAATAGCCAAAAAGGTGTGCGTATCAAACGCAGACGGGAGGAAGACGGGACACGCAAAAAAATCCACACATGCGAATGCAAAATATTCTCATGTGTGGGTTATTTGCTTGATTCGATTCGCACAATACCGTCGGCGGACGTCACGGTTTTCACCGGTAATAGGGCGGGCAGGGCGTTGAGCAGTGCGTCCGGGTCATTCACATCCAGGTTGCCCGACACCTTGAGTTGCGCCACGGCCTTGCTGACCTGTAGAGGCGCCTGGGGACGGTACAGGCTCAATTCGTCGATCAGGCTGGCCAGCTCGCGATTACGAAACGCCAAGTGCCCGCTGCGCCAATCGGCGACGTCTACGGCGTTGAGGGTTTGCTGCTGCAGCGTGCCATTGGCGTACTGGTAACTGGCGCGTTGCCTGGCCTGGAGCAACGCGGCGGGGTGTGTTCGATCCGGCTCGAAGGCCACTTGGCCATGGGCCACGCTGACCACCAGTTGCTGTTCGCTGCGGCGCACATCGAAACCGGTGCCCACCACCCGCACATTCGCCTCGCCGGCTTGTACGTACAGCGGGCGTTCCTGATCGGCGGCCACTTCGATGTACAGCTGGCCTTTGTCCAGGTGAAGGATGCGCTGGTGCGCGGTGAAATCCACGCGAATGCGGGTGTTGGCGTTCACATACAAGGTGCTGCCATCGGGCAGGTGCAGGGTGCGCATGCCCTTGGCATGACCGGCAACCTGGGCGTGATACAGCTCGCGTGGCGCACCGAGATGAGGGGCAAGAACGGCGCAGAGCAAGGCGGCCGCGATTGCCAGCGCGGGGCGCCATACCGGTTTGCGCCGGGGCAGCGCCAAGGGTTTGTTCAATGGCTGCAACTGGGCGAGGTCCGTCCACAATTGCTCGAATTCGGCATAGGCGCGCGCATGGGCCGGGTTGGCCCGCCAGGCGGCGAAGGCCTTGCGGTCGACACGGTCCGCGTGGCTGCGGTTGCGTGCAAACCAGCTGGCGGCTTGGGCATCAATGGCGTCGCTCGCGTCGATGTCCAGCGCGTCGAGGTCGCTCAGGCGGCTCATTGGGGCTGCTCCGTGCCGGGGTCAGGTTGAAGACGTCGCTTGCAATGCAGCAGGGCAAAAGCAATGTGCTTTTCCACCATGCTCGTCGAAATGCCCATGCGCGCGGCGATCTGTGCCTGGCTCAAGCCTTCGAAGCGATGCAGCATAAGGGCTTCGCGCCGACGGGGCGAGAGTTCGGCGAGGACTTCTTTCAAGTGTTCCAGGCGCTGGATGCGCAGCGCGGCGGCCATGGGCTCGTTTTGCTCGTCGGTGACGGCTTCGGTGGGGGCGTCGGCTGAATCGGCGTGGACACTGCGGCGTACCTGCTGTTTACGCCAGTGATCGCGCAGCAGGTTGCGCGCCATCTGAAACAGAAACGCCCGTGGCTGCTCGACCTTGGCCCGGTCGCGGTAGTCCAGCCATTGGGTAAACACATCCTGGGTCATATCCGCCGCGTCACTGGCGTTGTCCGTGCGTTTGCGCAGGAAATGCAGGATATCTGCATAGAACCCGCGACAGGCATCGGCCGACAATGGGTCGGGCTTGGGACGAGACATGGATATCCTTCTTGACGCAGCACGGCTTGGAAAGGTCGTGAATGATATCGAGAATTATTGTCATTTGTCTCTTTTTAAAATCTGTACCCCATTCAAAATGTGGGAGGGGGCTTGCCCCCGATTGGGGTGTGTCAGTCACCGAATGTGTTGACTGATGCGCCGCTATCGGGGCATAGGCATCTACACAACTCTGTA